>NZ_JBHZDA010000046.1:32642-53882 GCF_042755665.1 Streptomyces sp. NPDC059142 | reverse complement strand
AGCCCCCGGCGCGCCCCACCCCCCCCGCGCGCCCCCCCGCGGCCCCGACCACCGTCTCGTCGGCTCGGTCAGGGGTAGGCGGGGACTATCTCTCCAACGAGATCGCCTACCGGGCGACCCTGCTGCGCGACCGGCTCGGCCGGTCCATACCGGGCGGCCATGTGCACACGCCGGTGCTCCAGTTCGGGACGGGGAACACCGATCCGGCGACGGGGACGGTGACCGACCCGGAGTTCGTGAGGAACCGGGTGGACATCGTGGCGCAGCTCCGGTCGATCGTCACCGTGGCCGCCGACGCCTCCTGAGGGCCTGAGGCCCGCCCTCGGCGGCGCGGGGCGCGCCCGGCTACTTCTCCAAGGTGAGGGGTCGGCCGGGCCGCCCCGCCCCCGCGTCGTCCGGCCCCGCCCCCGCGTCGTCCGGCTCGGCCTCCGGGTCCGGCTCGCGCTCCCCCGTCAGGTCGCGGACCAGCAGCGTCGCCCCCGCCACCGCGCCCGGCATCAGGAAGACCGCCACCACCGGAACGAGGAAGGCGAGCGCGATCGGCACCCCGAAGCCGAGCGTGAGCATCCGCCGGCCCCGCAGCAGCGCGAGGCGCTCCTTCAGCTCCACGCCGCGCCGCTGGAGCGCCACCGCCGTCAGCTCCTCCGCCAGGAAGTAGCCGGTGACGCAGAAGCCGAGCACGGGCACGACCGTCTGTCCGACGACCGGGATGAAGCCGAGGGCGAAGAGCAGGATCCCGTAGAGCGCCACCCTGACCAGGATGCGGACGCTGTCCCGCGCGGAGATCCACAGATCGCGCCAGAGCGGCAGCTCCGACTGCGGGGCCTCGCCGCCCTCCGCGCGGTCGACCTCCTCGGACAGCGACTCGTAGAAGGGCTGGCCGATCAGGAGCGTCACCGCGGTGAAGGTGACCACCGCGAGGAAGAGCCCGAGGACGAAGAGGAGCACGGTCAGGAAGGAGCGGAAGAGCCCGAGCCAGGGCGAGGCCCAGTCGTCGGCGAACGGGGTGGACCAGGCGATCAGGTCGTCGGCGCCGTAACCGAGGCCGATGAGCGCGCCCGCGTACAGCACCAGGGTGACAAGACCGGGCAGCAGCCCGAACCCCAGCCACCGGCCATGACCGGCGACCCAGCGCTGGCCCTTCATCACATAGCCGAAACCCGACCCCAGATCATGCATACGGGTCACCCTACCGGCGCCCGGGAAACACCCCCTTGCCGTCCCGGGGCTCAGCCTGTAGACCCCTGCGTACCGATCAGCGTCGATCACCCTCCCCCGTCCACCTCACTGGAGGAAACCCACGCATGGGGATACCCCGACCGCTCCTGCTGACCACCGCCGTCACGGCCGGTGCCCTGCTGCTCGCGCCGCTGCCCGCCTCCGCCGCTCCCGTACGGGAGGACGCGCCGCGGCCCCATCCCGTACGGGAGAGCGGACCCCGGGAGAGCGGACCGCAGACGAACGGCCCCCGGACCGACGCCCGTACGGATACGACGGCCACCGCCGGGGCGGACGCCGCGCTCCCGGACAGCCGCGCCTATCCGCGCCGGACCGTCCTGGAGACCCCGCCGGAGAATCCGGCCGACCGGTCGATCAAGCTGGGCCTGGCCCCGTACCACTCGCTCGCCCCCCGGCTCAACGCCCTCCAGAAGCTGGGGAACCGGGTGAGTGTGGAGGTCGCGGGCCGCTCGGCGGGCGGGCATGAGCTGTATCTCGTCACCGTCACCGCGCCGGAGAGCGCGCGGGAGGTGCGGGAGCAGCGGCGGATGCGCGAGCTGATCGAGAGCGCCCCGGCGCTGGCCGCCAAGGACCGCCGGATCAAGTCCACGTACAAGACACCGGTGTTCATCAACAACAACATCCACGGCAACGAGTGGGAGGGCACGGACGCCGCCCTCGAACTGATCGAGGAGCTGGCGAAGGCCGAGGACGGCGCGACGGCCCGGCTGCTCGCGTCGAACCGTGTCTATCTCAACGTGACCGCCAACCCGGACGGCCGGATCGCCGGGACCCGCGCCAACTCAGCCGGTTTCGACCTCAACCGGGACTTCATCACCGGTTCGCAGCCCGAGTCGCGCGCCGTGCGGCGGATCGCCGTCGACAAGCAGCCGGCGGTGATGCTCGATCTGCACGGCTATGTCAACGGGACGCTGATCGAGCCGACCACACCGCCGCACGGCGAGAACTACGAGTACGACCTCTTCCTGAAGAACGCCTACGCCAACGCCCTCGGCATGGAAAAGGCGGTGAACGGTCTCGGTCACACCCCCGGCAAGGACGGGGTGGAGCCGGCCGTCATCCCCTTCCGCGACCAGCAGGAGGGCTGGGACGACTGGCCGCCGATCTTCACCCCGCAGTATCTGGCCTTCCAGGGCGCGGTGGCCTCGCACACCGTCGAGTTCCCGATGCGGGTCAACAACAGCTCGTACGACACCCTGCCGGTGGCCGAGCTGCGGCGGCGGTCCGCGATCAACACGGAGATCGCGGGCGCGGTGATGCGCGCGACGCTCAAGTGGACCGCCGAACACCGGACCTCGGTGCTCGCGGACCAGGTGGAAACGTTTCGGCGGGGCGCCGCGGGCGAGGCGCAGCGGCCGGTGTCCGAGGAGACCGTGCCGGGGGTGCCGGGGATCGGCCCCGAGGACGTCTACACCACCGACTTCCCGCGCGCGTATGTGATCCCGGCGGGCGCCGGCCGGCGTTCGGCGACCGCGGCGGCCCGGCTGGTGGACCACCTCGTCGCCAACGACGTCCGGGTACGGCGCGCGAGCACCGGCTTCCGCCTCGCGGGCAAGCGGTACCCGGCGGGTTCGTACGTGGTCGACATGCACCAGGCCAAGCGCGGTATGGCCAATGTGATCCTGGACGCGGGCCGGGACATCAGCGCGGACGTCTCCACGATGTACGACATCTCGGGGTGGAGTCTCGGGCTGCTGTGGGGCGCGAGCGTCGACAAGGTCCAGGAGGCGGGCGGGGGTCCGCACCCGCCGGGGCTCGTCCCCGGGCGTACGGTGTCGGCCGCCGCCCCCACCGGGGAGGTGGCCAGGACCGGCGATCTGCGGCTGCGGCTCGACGACCCGCGCGAGCTGGCCGCGCTCAACTCCCTGCTCGCGCAGGGGGTGACGGTACGGCGGGCGGCGGACGGCTCGGCGGTCGTACCGGCGTCCGCGCGTCAGCGGGCGGCCGTTCTCGCGGACCGTCTCGGGGTCGCCTTCACCGCCACGAAGGAGAAGGGCTCGGGGACGCTGCACCGTACGCGGGTCGCGGCGGCCGTGACCTCGGGCGAGCTGTTCGCGCTGCGGGAGATGGGGTTCGAGGTGGTGCCGGTGTCGGCGGCCACGCTCAACGCGGGCTTCGACTGGTCGGCGGTGGACGTCCTGTTCGTCTCGTCCGGCCTGCGCTACGCCGACCTCGGCGCCCCGGCCCGTACCGCCCTGGGATCCTTCCTCGGCTCGGGCGCGAAGGGCGGGGGCCTGGTCGCCCTCGGTTCGGCGGGCGCCGCCTTCAACACCGCCGCCGGGCTGCTGCCCGCCACGGCGGTCGCGGGCAACGGCGACGCCAACGGGGTGGTCCGGGTGGTGAACGCGGGCGGCACCGTCACGGGCGGCGCCCCGGCGCACTCGTTCGTCTACTCGCCGCTCTGGTTCACGGGCCTCGGCTCCGGGGTGCGCGTCGACCAGTCGTACGGGACCGGCGAACCGCTGGTGTCGGGCCACTGGCGCGCGAGGGAGGACGGCACGGGCGCCCCGGGCGACGCGGCGGGCCGGGCGTCGGTGGTCAGCGGGGTGTCCGCGACGGGCGCGCGGGTGACGCTCTTCGGCACGGAGCCGCTCTTCCGCGCCCACCCGAAGGGGCTCTTCCCCCAGGTGGGGCGCGCGCTGCTGGCGGCGGCGGGCTGAGCGGGCCCGGATCCTGAACACCCGGGGGCCGACCCTCCCGTACAGGTACCGGTACGCGTACCGGTAGTCGTACGGGAGGGACGGTCCCTCCCGCTGGGTGCCGTGCGTCAGGCGGGCCTGATCTGCCACTGCTGGCAGGTGTTGTTCAGCCAGGACCACTGGCGTACGTCCGCGCCGTCGGCCGTGGAGCAGTCGGCGACGTCCGCGACCTTGCCGCTGCGCGCGTTCACGATCCGTACCCAGCCGCCCTGTGCGGTGACGACCGTCCGGAACGCCTGGCAGAGGTTGTTCAGCCAGGACCACTGGCGCAGATCGGCGCCGTCGGCGACGGAGCAGTCCGCCGTGTCCAGGACCTTGCCGGTGGCGGCGTTGACGAGGCGGCTGGTGTCGTTGCCGAGATCCTCGAACCGCCAGCGCTGGTGCGCCCCTCCGTTGCAGCTCCACTGGCGGACATCGGCGCCGTCCGCCGTCGAACCTCCTGCCACCTCAAGGCACTTGCCGCTGTTGCGGTTGACGACGGTGTACGCCGACGGGGTGGCCGCGCTCTCCCCGGAGGGTCCGGCGAGGGTGGTGCCGAGCGCGACGGGGGTGCCGAGGTTCGGGGTGCCGTCGGCGTTCCAGGTGAACTTCTGGGCGCGGGTGGTCCGGCCGTTGTCGCAGCCGTCGCCCGCCGCGTCGTTGGCGTGGTAGACGATCCAGCTCTCGGTCCCGTCGGGCGAGGTGAAGAACCCGTTGTGGCCGGGACCGTACACACCGGCCGCGTCGTCGCGGCTGAAGACGGGCGTGGACTTCTTCGTCCAGGACGACGCGCTCAGCGGGTTCGTCCCCGTGTAGGTGAGCTGGCCCAGCTTGTAGTCGGGCGTCCAGCAGCCGCTCGCCGAGTAGACGACGAAGGTCCGGCCGCCGCGTTGCAGCACCTCGGGGCCCTCGTTGACCGTACCGCCGGAGCGCTCCCAGGCGAGGGTCGGTGTGGAGATGGTCGAGAAGGGTCCGCTCAGTGTGTACGGGTTGCTCATCGGGGCGATGACGAGGTTCTGCGTGCCCCCGCCGTTCGCGCTGCCCAGCAGGTACAGCGAGCCGTTCAGGGTGAGCAGGCTGGCGTCGAGCATCCAGCCGGAGCCGAGCTGCCCCCGGTAGGTGTACGGGCCCATGGGGTCGGCGCCGGCGCTCTCCAGGACGTGGACGCGCTGGGTGGGGTTGTAGTCGGCGATGCCCTGGCCCGCCACGTAGTACAGGTACCAGTGGCCGTTCCAGAAGTGGATCTCGGGGGCCCACATGTTGCAGCAGCGCGAGGAGGTGGAGTCGGACCACACCTGGACACTCGGCGCGGTCGAGAGCCCGGCCAGCGTGGGCGACCTGCGCATGGTCAGCTCGGACGTCCAGGACGTCGTGATCAGGTAGTAGTTGCCGTCGTGGTACTGGATCCACGGGTCGGCGCCCTTCTGCGCCTTGACCGGGTTGGTGTACGGGCGGCCCTCCGCGGCGCCGGCCGCCCCGGAGAGCTGGGCGGCGAACGCGGCGAGGAGCAGGGCCAGCAGGAAGACCAGCGCGCGGCGGGTCCGCCCGGCCCGGGGGGTGGGTGTCATGACCGGCCCCCGTCAGTACGCCGTCGGCCAGCCGCCGGACCAGCTCAGCAGATTGACGCCGAGCTTGGGTGTGCCGTTGTCCTGGCCGTCGTAGTAGTGGTAGACGAGCAGGTCGCCGTCGCTGTCCGGCATGATCGACTGACCGCCGGGGCCGATGTAGCGGCCGTGGCTCTCCAGTACGAGGGAGCCGCCGTTGTTCATCATGTTCACGCCGTTCTTGTCGACGTAGGGACCGGTGACGGCGGTGGCCCGGCCGACCTTGATCTTGTACGTGGAGCCGGTGCCGGCGCAGCACGTGTCGTACGAGGCGAACAGGTAGTAGTAGCCGCCCCGTTTGACCACGAAGGGCGCCTCGACGGCCTTGGTGCCGGTCGGCCGCGAGGCCAGCGAGCGGCGCGCGGTGTCGCCCGCGTACTGCTTGCCGGTGGCGGGGTCGATCCTGATCATCTTGATGCCGGTCCACCAGGAGCCGAAGGAGAGCCACCACTTGCCGTCGTCGTCGACGAAGAGGTTGGGGTCGATGGCGTTGTAGTCGCTGCTCGCGTTGGACGTGTAGACGATGCCGTAGTCGCTCCAGCTCCCGGGCTGCCCGGTCGTGGAGCCGGCCAGCCCGATGGCGGAGGTGCTGGACCCGAAGGACGAGACGGCGTAGTACATCAGGTACTTGCCGCCGTGGTACGAGATGTCCGGCGCCCAGGGGTCCTTGGCGGAGGAGTACGTGGACCACCAGCTCGGCAGGGTGGTGAAGGCGGAGCTGTTGCGGCCGAAGGCGATCCGGTCGGTGGAGGTGCGGGCCTGGAGTCCGTCGCCGGTCGAGTAGAGCAGGTACTGGCCGGAGGAGGTGCGCACCATCGTCGGGTCGTGGACGACGATGTCGCCGGTGACCCGGCCGGGGTTGGGGTAGGCGGAGGCGCTGCTCGGGACGAGGGCGAGGAGGACGGCGGCGGGCAGGGCGAGGAGCGTGGCCCTGCGGGACGCCCGGGACCTGCGCGGGGTGCGGGGGGTGCGGGCGGTGTGGGGGGTGCGGGGGGTGCGGCTCACGCGAATTCTCCTTACGGCGTGCGGGGAAACCGTTCGGACCGTTCGGCATTTCGAACTCTGATCGTGACTTCGGACGGGAAGCTAGAGTCGAAGCGCTTCCGCGTCAACGGTTCGCGCAGACTTCGTCACGCTCTCCCCGCTCATCCCGTCCACCGCTCGGCGCCCCACACGTCGCCCGGCCCCCGGTGGAGCGGTTCCACCGGGGGCCGGGCACCGTACGGCGGCGGTCAGCGCAGCCGGATCACGTTCCAGGACAGCGGCTCCAGGGTCGCCGTCAGCGCCCCGTCCGTGAGCGCCGTGCCCTCCCCCGGGTGCGGGGCGACCCGCTCCCGGTCCTCCAGGGTGTTCTTCGCCTCCGGGTCGGCGTCGGCGAGCACGGAGTGCTCCACCAGCTCCGTCACCCCGAGTCCGGCGAGGGCGACCTCCAGCGGCAGCGGCTCGGTCTGGCTGCGGTTGACCGCGAAGACGGTGACCGAGCCGTCGTCGGCCCGTACGGCGGTGGCGTGCAGCAGGTCCGTCTCGCCGTGCTTCTTCGTCTCGTGCGACGGCGAGTCGACCCGTACGTCCAGGACCGTGCCCCGGCCGTACTTCGCCGCCTGCGCGAACGGGAAGAAGGTGGTCTGCCGCCAGGCGGGCCCGCCGGGCTCGGTCATGATCGGCGCGATCACGTTGACCAGTTGGGCCAGGCAGGCCACGGCGACCCGGTCCGCGTGGCGGAGCAGGGCGATCAGCAGGGAGCCGAAGACGACGGCGTCCGTCACCGAGTAGACGTCCTCCAGGAGGCGCGGGGCCTCCTCCCACTCCTCGACCTGGTGCGGGTTGGGCTTCTCCATGTACCAGACGTTCCACTCGTCGAAGGAGAGGTTGATCTTCTTCTTCGACTTGAGCCGGGCGCCGACGTGGTCGCAGGTCGCCACGACCTTCTCGATGAAGGTCTCCATGTCGACCGCGGAGGCCAGGAAGGAATCGCGGTCCCCGTCCGCCTCCCAGTAGTAGGCGTGCAGGGAGACATGGTCGACGAGGTCGTAGGTCTCGGCCAGCACGGTGGCCTCCCACTCCGCGAAGGTCTCCATGCCGGAGCCGGAGGAGCCGCAGGCGACCAGTTCGACGTCCGGGTCGATCTGGCGCATCGCCCGCGCGGTCTCGGCGGCGATCCGCCCGTACTCCTCGGCGGTCTTGTGGCCGGTCTGCCAGGGGCCGTCCATCTCGTTGCCGAGGCACCACAGCTTGATGCCGTACGGGTCCTTGTCGCCGTGCGCCCTGCGCCGCTCGGAGAGTTCCGTGCCGCCCGGGTGGTTGGCGTACTCCTGGAGCTCGATCGCCTCGGTCACCCCGCGCGTGCCGAGGTTGACGGCCATCATCGGCTCCGCCTCGGGGCCCGCCTTGCGGACGAAGTCGATGAACTCGGAGAGCCCGAAGCGGTTGGACTCCGTGCTCTTCCAGGCCAGGTCGAGCCGGCGGGGGCGCTCGGCGACGGGGCCGACGCTGTCCTCCCAGCGGAAGCCGGAGACGAAGTTGCCGCCGGGGTAGCGGATGGCCGTCGGGCCCAGCTCCCTGACCAGGTCGAGGACGTCCCCGCGGAGCCCCGCCTCGTCGGCGGTCGGGTGGCCCGGCTCGTGGAGACCGGTGTAGACGCAGCGGCCCAGGTGCTCGACGAAGGAGCCGAAGAGACGGGGGTTCACCTCTCCGACGGTGAAGTCGGGGTGCAGGGTGAAGCGTGCGGAACGGGTCATGACTTCCTCAACTGACGATGGAACGGTGAGAACGGGATCGGGTACGTGGAGGTGGTGGAGGCGGACCCGGGGGTGGACGTGGGGTGGGACGTGGGTCCGGGAACGATGAGAGCAGGAGACCGGCGGGGGCGGGGAGACCGGGGCCGCCGTTCAGCGGCGTAACGCGAGGGCGCCCAGGGGCGCGGAAGCGCTTCGATCCGGGCGCCCGCTCACTGGCCCGCCAGCCCGGTGTGGGCGACGCCGCTGACGATCTGCCGCTGGAAGAAGACGAAGACGATCACCAGCGGCAGCCCCGCCATCAGCCCGCCCGCCATCAGTTGCGCCCACTGGATGCCGTAGGAGTTCATGACGGTGGCGATGCCGTTCGGCATGGTCATCAGGTCGGGGTTGTTGGTCACCATGTAGGGCCACAGGAAGTTGTTCCACGAGGCGATGAAGGTGAAGATGGCGACGGCGGAGAGCGAGGGCCGGGACAGCGGCAGCACGATGGTGAAGAAGACCCGCCACCGGCCCGCGCCGTCGATGAACGCCGCCTCCTCCAGCTCCCTGGGGATGGACTGGAAGAACTTGTAGAGGATGTAGACCATCGCCGCGGGCGCGCACTGCGGAAGGATCATGCCCCAGTACGTGTCCACCATCCCCATCGCCTGGACGGTGGTGAACAGCGGGACGCCCAGCACCGCGGGCGACACCATCAGACCGGCCATGACGAGGCCGAGCAGCGCGCTCTTCCCCCGGAACTCGGTCCGGGCGAAGCCGTATCCGGCGAGGGCCGAGACCAGCACCACGACGAAGGTGACGCAGACCGAGACGACGAACGAGTTGACGAACCAGTTGGGCAGGTTGCCGGACTCGAAGACGGCCGTCCACGCCTGGGCCGTCCACTCCTTCGGCAGCCACCGTACGGGCAGGGCGACGGCCTCGGTCTCCGACTTCAGCGAGGTGAACAGCGCCCACAGCAGGGGCGCCGTCCACACCGCGGAGACCGCGGCGCCGAGCGCGGTGAGCACGATCTGGGCGGGCGTCCACTTCCTGCGCTCGGCGGGCCGCTTCTCGCGGGCCGTGGCGATCGTCATCGCGCGCCCTCCTCACTCTTGCGCAGCAGCCACATCCGTCCCAGGGCGACGGCCGCGATGATCACGAAGAAGATGATGGACATCGTGGAGGCGTAGCCCACGCGGTAGCTGGTGAAGCCCTGTTCGAGGGTGTACTGCACGAACGACCTGGTGCTGTTCTCGGGCCCGGGGCCGAAGTCCTGCATCACGACGGCCTGGTCGAAGAGTTGCAGCGAGGCGAGGATCTGGAGCGCGATCACCAGCCCGGTGATGTTGCGGAGCATCGGCAGGGTGATGTGGACCATGCGGTGCCAGGCGTTCGCGCCGTCCAGATGCGCGGCCTCGTAGAGGTGGGCGGGGATACCCTGGAGCGCGGCGAGATAGAGCAGGAAGCTGAAGCCGGCCGTCCACCACAGGGTCTGGATGACGACGGCGAGCAGCGCGTACGCCTTGTCGGTCAGCCAGGGTGTGTCGGTGCCGAGGACATGGTTGACCAGGCCGGTACCGGGGTTGAAGAGCCACTGCCACAGGTTGCCCGCGACGGTCGACGGCAGCAGGAACGGCATGAAGAAGCAGAGCCGCCACAGCCACTTCCCGCGTTCGATGTGGTGGGCGAGCATCGCGAGCAGGAAGGCGAGGAGGGTGATGGACGGTACGACGAGCAGGGTGAAGTACGCGCTGCGGCCGAGCGAGTCCCACATCATCGTGTCGTGCAGGGCCTCGCGGTAGTTGTCGAGGCCGATGAAGCTCGTACCGTCGCCGGAGATGTTGGCGTCCGTGAAGCTGAGGTAGACGCCGCGCAGCAGCGGCCAGATCACGAAGAGGACGAAGAGGGACAGGAACGGGGCGACGAACCAGCCCCCGTGCTGGAAGCCCTGTCGGCGGCGGATCCCCGCGCCGTCGGCGGCGGTTCTCGCGCGCGCCGGGGCGAGGACGGTCTCGGCACCGGTCGTCGTCATGCCACCGCGCCTTCCTGTGCGGCGGTCCTGCCGTCCATCGGGTTCTTCATGGCGAGGAGCCTGGCGAGCTGTTTCCTCATCCGTCCGGCGGCCACGTCCGGTTTGGCGGAGCCCGTCGTGGAGGAGACGACGAGCGGGCCGACCTCCTGGGCGAGGACGCCGGTGGAGCCCGCGAACCACACCTTCGGCTCGGTGGCCTGGTGGTCCATGGCGCTCGCGTACTCGTTCTGCGGCGCGAGCCGCCGGTACGCGGGCGTGGACAGCGTGGGGGTGTAGGCGGGGATGTGGCCGCCGGCCGCCCACTGGAGGGCGTGCTTGACGACGTACGCGGCGAGCCGGTGCGCGCCCTCGTTGGCGGGGCCGCCGCGGTCGGCCTGGTGCGGCAGGACGAAGGAGTGCGACTCGGCGTGGGTGGCCGGTCTGCCGAAGACGGGCGGCAGCGGGGTGGCGCCGTACTCGACCTTCGCGCCGGAGAAGACGGGCACGGACCAGTTGCCCTCCCACGCGAACGGGGAGCCGTTGAGGAACTGCTCGGCCCCGGCGGTGCCGCCGTACCCCGGGTCGGCGTACCCGTCGGTGATGTGCCGGCGCAGGAACTCCAGGACCTGGGTGGCCTTGTCGACGTCGAAGACGACCTCGGTGTGGTCGGCGCTGAACCAGGCGCCGCCGAGCTGGGTGTAGAAGGCGACGAAGAACCACCACTGGAAGTTCTGGTCGCTGTGCCACAGCCCGATGGTCTGGAGCCCCTTCTTCGTGGCCTTCTTGGCCTCCTTGAGCACGCCGAACCACTCGTCGGTGGACGTCACCGGCACCATCCGGCCGTCGTCGCCGAGCAGACCGGCCTTCCCGAGGACGTCCTTGCGGTAGAAACAGAGCTGTACGTGGATGTCGAGCGGGAGCGCGTAGAGGGTGCCGTCGACGACGGCGCGCTTCCACAGCTCCGGGTTGAAGTCCGCTTCCCTCACGCCGTATTCGGCGAGCAGGTCCATGTCCCAGGGGTCGAGCAGGCGGCCCGGGGAGAAGCCGGTGACCCGGCCGAGGTGCATCACGCCCAGGTCGGGGGCGCGGTTCCCGGCCGCGGCCATGGCGAGCTTGGTGTAGAAGGGGTTGCCCCACTGGAGGGTCGAGTCCTTGACGTCGACATCCGTAGTGGCCCGGCGGAACGCGTCCAGCATGGCGATCATATTGGCGCCGTCGCCGCCGCTGAAGAGGTTCCAGTAGCGGACGCGGACGTCCGCGTCCGAGGCGAGCGCGGAGGCGCCGGTCCCCGCGGCGGCCAGGCCGAAGCTGCCGGCGACGGCGAGTGCTCCTAGTCCTCCGAGCACGCCGCGGCGGCTCGGGAGCGATGGTGGCATGACGGCTCGATTCTGTCGTCCTCCCACGGCCCCGCCCGCCTCGTCCGAAATACCGAACGGCGACCGTAACTTCGAACCGGAAACTATGGTCGGAACGCGGACGAGTCAATCCCTCGCGCAAGAAAAGACCCGGGGGCCACACCCCGTCACAGGGGTGCGGCCCTCGGGCCTCGATCGGCGGGCGGCCGGCGGGTGGCGGATCAGCCGCCGAGCGACACGACCATCTTGCCGGTGTTGTCGCCGCGCAGGACGCCGAGGAACGCGTCGAAGCCGTTCTCGATGCCGTCCACGACGGTCTCGTTGTACTTCAGCTCACCGGCGGCGAGCCAGCCCGCGACGTCCTGGACGAACTGCGGCTGGAGCCCGAAGTGGTCGGCGACGAGCATGCCCTGGATCCGCAGCCGCTTGCCGATCACCAGGGCGAGGTTGCGCGGCGCCGGGGTCGGCTCGGTGCTGTTGTACTGCGCGATCATGCCGCAGACCGTGACCCGGCCGTGCAGGTTGAGCGAGCTGATGGCGGCTTCGAGGTGCTCGCCGCCGACATTGTCGAAGTAGACGTCGATCCCGTCGGGCGCCGCCTCCGCGAGCAGCTCCTTGACCGGGCCGCTCTTGTAGTTGAAGGCCGCGTCGAATCCGTACTCCTCCACGAGGAGCTTGACCTTCTCGTCGGAGCCCGCGGAGCCGATGACCCGCGAGGCGCCCTTGAGCCGGGCGAACTGGCCGACCTGGCTGCCGACGGCCCCGGCGGCGCCGGAGACGAAGACGGCGTCGCCCTCCTTGAAGGACGCGGTCTCGAACAGGCCCGCGTACGCGGTCAGTCCGGTCATGCCGAGCACGCTCAGATAGGCGGAGAGCGGGGCGGCCGAGGCGTCGACCTTCGTGGCCCTGTCCGCCGGCAGCTCGGCGTACTCGCGCCAGCCCAGACCGTGCAGCACATGGTCGCCGACCGCGAACCCCTCGGCGCGCGAGGCGACGACCTCGCCGACCGCGCCGCCCTCCATCGGACGGTCGAGCTGGTACGGCGGCACGTACGACTTGACGTCGTTCATCCGGCCCCGCATGTAGGGGTCGACCGAGAAGTACAGGTTACGGACGAGGATCCGGCCCTCGCCCGGCTCGACCACCGGCACATCGCGCAGCGCGACGTCACCGGACTCCGGCCAGCCGTGGGGTCGGGCGACAAGATGCCAGGCACGGCCGGACGCGGGAAGTGCGGTCATGGCGGAGTCCTCCTCGGACAGCTCAGCGGCGGCGAGCCGGCACCGGATGGACCGGATGCCAGGGGTAAAGCTTCACCACCTGAAACAACCATGCTCCTGAATATTTCATGTTGTCAAATATGTGGGTACCCTGATACCCATGGCCACCACCGCGCGCAGAGACCCGCTGACCGTCGAAGTCCTCGAACTCATCGGCACCGTCGTGGCGCGCTACTACGAGGAGTACGACCGGGCCGCGGCCGACCACTCCCTCACGGGTGCGCAGGCACGCGTCCTCGGACTGCTTTCCCTGGAACCTATGCCCATGCGCCGGATCGCGCAGAACCTGAAGTGCGAGCCGTCGAACGTCACCGGCATCGTGGACCGGCTCGAAGCGCGCGGTCTGGTGGAGCGCCGCCCCGACCCGGCCGACCGGCGGGTGAAGCTCGCGGCGCCGACGGAGAAGGGGCTCTCCACCGCCGCCCTGCTGCGGAACTCGCTCGGCTTCGCCCGCGCGCCGCTCGCCGGCCTGTCGGAGGAGGAGCGGACGGTGCTGCGGGACCTGCTGAAGCGGATGCTGGGCCAGGACGTGGTCTGACACCCGACCGGGGTCAGGCGCACCACCAGAGGAACCGGACACAGGTCTCGGACGGCTCGGGCTCCGGCTCCGGCGCGGGCGGTGGCGGCGCCGTGGTCGGCGTGGCCGGATCCGGGTCCCCGGTGGGCTCCCCCGTGGGACCGCCCTCGGGGTCACCGGGGTCCGTCGCACCGGATCCGCCGGGCTCCGGACTGCCGGGCGCGGCCGGGTCCGTACCCTCGTCGCCGTCCGGCGCGCCGGGCGAGGACGGGACGCCGGAGGGGGCGGGCGGCACCTCCCCGGGGGACCGGTCCGCCTCCGGTCCACCGCCGGTGGCCGGGGCCGCGGAACCGTCCACGGTCGGGCCCGTGCCGTCGCCGGAGGCGGAGCCGGATCCCGGGGAGACCTCGGGGCCCGGGTCGTCGGGCGCGGCCGGGCGGTCGGTGTCGCCGTCGAACGAACCACCGTCGGGCAGGACGGACCTGTCCTCCTCGACCGAGGCCGCGCGGCCTCGGCCCGGCGCCTCGAACGCGAGATGCGCCAGGCTGAGCGCGCCCACCGCGAGGACCACCGCCAGCGCGCCGATCAGCGCCCTGCGCCCGCGCCGGCGACGGCCCGCGGCGCGGCGCTCCGCACGGGAGGCGGGGCCGGAGCGGGAGCCGGGGGCGGTGCCGGGTCCGGGAGCGTGACCGATCAGACCCATGTCACCGTCGATCACGGGCCCGGACTCTCCGTAGCCGCCCGTGTTCTCGGCGGGGGCACCGCATCCGGGGCAGGTCAGCGCTCCGTTGAGGTGCCGTCGGCACGGGTGGCAGTAGTCCATGGCGCCCGAAGATTATGCGCTCCCGGGAGGGGGCTGATGTCGAGTCTGTGAGGGTCCTGTGCGGATGGGCGGGCCGGTGGTGTGGCGCGCACCGGGCAGGATGGCGCCATGACGTCCACCGGGCCGTTCGGGCCGCTCGAATTCCAGCTCGTCCTGCTGCGCCGGATGGCCGACCACCACCCGGAGCTGGTCGACGGGGCCCGCCACGAGCTGGGCGTGTCCCTGGCCGACATGCGCGAGGCCAACCGGCGCTGGCAGGCCATGGTGCGCTCGCCGCGCTCCCGTTCCGCGGCGGCCCGCTACCGCTCCGTACTCGGCGAGCCGGAGCGTGTCGTCCGGCGCCGGATCGGCGACCTGGAGTGCGACGCGCTGCTCTGGCCGGTGGTGCTCTGGCCCACCCTGCGCTTCGAGGTGATGACCGCGCCGGGCGGGGCGGTGTGGAACGAGTGGCTGGTCCGCGCCCCCGGCGGGACCGGGCCCGAGCTGCGTACGGCGGAGGATCTGCGGCCCTGGTCGTGCACGGTGGACGAGGTGGCGCGGGCCTTCCCGCCGGCCCGGCCCCTGCCGGGGACGGCGCCGACGCGGACGGGGCTGCGGTTCACCCTGCCCGACGGGGGGATCCGGGTCGCGGAGTTCACCTGGGGCCTGCTCCAGCGCTGGACGGAGTGACGGCGCGTCACGGCAGCGCTCGTACGACGGCCGGAGCCGGATCGCCGTACGACCGCGGGCGGGACCGACGTACGTTCGGGGGCGCCAACGCCGTAGAACCGCGGGCGGGACCGACGTACGGCCGGGGCGCGACCGCCGGCCGGGTGACGCCCGGGCGGAGCAACCCGGCGCGCGCAGCCCGCGCCGGGACCGCACGATCGGTACAGGGCCGGCGCCGCCGGTGCACCACATCCGCGTTCTCGGGAGACCCTGCCGTGACCGTCAGTCTTGAGCAGTTGCGCCGTTGCCACATCGCCGTCGACCTGGGGGCCGCGAGAACGAGAGTGTTCGTGAAGGGGGCCGGACTCGTCGTCGACGAGCCCAGCGCCGCCGCCGTGAACACCCGTACGGGCGCGCTCATCGCCGTCGGCACGCTCGCCGAACGCATGACGGGCCGCACCCCCGACTACATCCGGGTCGCCCGCCCCGTCACCGGCGGCACCGTCGTCGACATCGAGATGGCCCAGCGGATGCTGCGCCACCTCATCGGCGACAAGCTCCGCAGACAGCTCCGCCGCAAGCCCCGGCTGCGCGCCGCCGCGTCCACCCCGCACGACGCCGATCCGCTCGCCCAGCGCGCCACCATCGAGACCCTGCTGGGCCTCGGGGCCCGCCGGGTCGAGCTGGTCGACACGCTGATCGCCGCCGCCGTCGGCTGCGGGCTGCCCGTGGAGCAGCCGACCGCCACCATGATCATGGTATGCGGGGCGGCCACCACCCAGATCGCGGTGCTGTCGCTCGGCTCGATCGTGACCGCGCAGCGGATCCCGGTCGGCGGCAACGCGATCGACCACGCGGTGATCCAGCACCTGCGCCACCAGCACCAGCTGATGCTGCCGAGCCAGTCCGTACGCCCGCTGCAACTGGCCCTCAGCGGCAACGGCCTGAGCCCGGACGGACCGGCCGAGACCGAGATCCACGGCCGGGACGTGGCCACCGGCGTCGCCCGCTCCGTGCTGGTCGACACCGCCGCCGTACGCAGCGCGATCTACACGCCGCTGACCGCGGTCCTCGACGGCATCGGCAAGGTGCTGCGGGACTGCCCGCCGGACCTGGTGGCCGATCTCGCCGACAGCGGGATCATGATGGTCGGCGGCAGCGCCCTGCTGCCGGGGCTCGACGGGATGCTGCGCAAGGCGACGGGGATGCCGGTGACCATCGCGGAGCGCCCGGACATCTGCGCCGTGCTGGGCCTCGGAGCGATGCTGGACGGCAAGATCCAGCCGATGGTCCTGAACCCGCTGGCCGACGCGCACTGAACGGCGGTGCGTCTGGAGGACGTCCTCGGCATCGGCGACGACCTCGCGCTGCGCACCACGCTCCAGCAGCTCGTGGACAGCGCCGCCGACCTCGTCGGCGCGCGGTACGGCGCGCTCGGCGTGGTCGAGCCCGAACGCGGCGGACTGGCCGAGCTGTTCACCACCGGGACCCGGGGCGGGGCGGACGACGCGGGGCACGGGCGCGCCGGGCGGCTCGCGGAGGCCGGCACCGGACTGCCGGGACTGCTGCTGACGGACCCGCGCCCGCTGCGCCTGGACGACGCCGCGGCCGATCCGCGCGCGGCGGCGGCCCCGCCGGGCGGTCCCCCGGCGCACACCTTCCTCGGGGTGCCCGTCCAGCTCGACGAGGAGGTCCTCGGCCATCTCTATCTGACGGACAAGCGGACCGGGCTCTTCACCGAGCAGGACCAGAACCTGCTGCGGATCCTGGGCTCGCAGGCCGCCATCGCGATCGGCAACGCCCGGCTGTACGGCACGGCCCGGCAGCGCGAGCGGTGGATCACGGGGGCCGCCGCCGTCACCAACGCCCTGCTGACGGGGGTGAACGCGATGGACGCGCTGACGACGGTGGCCGAGTCGGCCCGCGCGCTCGCGGACGCCTTCGCGGGTGTGGTGCTCCAGCCGACCGAGGAGGGCGGGATGGAGATCGTCGCCGCGTCCACGTCCGACGACCCGGGCGACATCGTCGGCACGACCATCGCCCCCGGCTCGCCCGTGCTGGTCCAACTGCTGGGCGGGGACCCCGTGTTCATCGAGGACTCGTCCACCGACCCCCGGATGACCACACATGTGCGCTCGCGCTTCGGGCCGAGCATGATGCTGCCGTTGCAGAGCGGCGGCAAGCTGATCGGGACGCTGGCCCTGCCACGGAAGCGCGGTGGCAGGCCGTACCGCGCGGTGGACCGGCTGCTGGCCACACAGTTCGCCTCGCAGGCGGCGCTCGCGCTCGTACTGGCGGACTCCCAGCACGACCGGGAACGCCTCGCGGTGTACGAGGACCGCGACCGGATCGCCCGCGATCTGCACGATCTGGTCGTGCAGCGGCTGTTCGCCACGGAGATGATGCTGGAGTCGACCCGGCGGCGGGTCGCCGAACCCTCGCTGGACGGGCTGCTGGAGCGCGCGGTGGACGAGCTGGACTCGACCATCCAGGAGGTACGGACGACGATCTTCGCCCTCCAGCAGCCGCCCGCCGACGGCCCGTCGGGCGTGCGCGCCACGGTGCTGCGCGAGACGGGCGGCGCGGCGGTCCTGCTGGGCTTCCGGCCGTCGGTGCGCTTCAGCGGCGCGGTGGACACGCTGGTGAGCCCCGGGGTCGCCAGGGAGCTGCTGGCCGCGCTGCGCGACGCGCTGGCCGCCGCGCACCGGCGCGGCGGGGCGACGGCGATCGAGGTGGAGATCGATGCGACGGCGCGGGCGGCGGACGGCACGGGCGGGGTACGGCTGGTGGTGACGGACGACGGGGCGCGGGAGGACGGCGCCCCCGGGGGGACGACGGTGACCTGGGAATCCCCGAGGTGACCCGGAGGACGCGAGGAGGGCCGTCGCCCCCCTCGTGCTCCCCCGGCGGTCCGGACCCGGCCGAGTCGCCGGAGGTTACGGCTTGCGGCCCACGGCCCCGTACGCGTCGACCGCCACGCTCACGGTGTCGGCCTCCGGGCGCCACCGCGTGACCTGCTCGACGCCGGGCTCCACCAGGTCGAGACCGTCGAAGAAGCCGCCGATCTCGTCGACACCGCGCACGTAGTAGGGGATGGCGCCGCTCTTGTTGTACGCGTCCGACGCGGCGATCATCCCCTCGCTGGTGGAGGTGGAGTCGCTGATCACCAGGTGGCTGCCGGACGGCAGTCCCGCCATCAGCCGGGTGACGAGCGCGCGCGCCTCCTCGTACGAGGCGACATGGCCCAGGGTGTTGAGGATCATCAGCGCGACGGGCCGCGAGAGGTCCAGCGTGCCCGCGGCGGCCTTGAGGATCTCCTCGGGCTCGTAGAGGTTGGCGTCGAGGTAGTCGGTCCTGCCCTCGGGCGTGCTGGTGAGCAGGGCGCGGGCGTGGGCGAGGACCAGCGGGTCGTTGTCGACGTACACGATCCGGGAGTCCGGGGCGACGCGCTGGGCGACCTGGTGGGTGTTGTCGGCGGTCGGCAGGCCGGTCCCGATGTCGAGGAACTGGCGTACGCCCTGCTCCACCGCGAGGTACCGGACGGCCCGGCCGAGGAAGTGGCGGCTCGTCAGGGCCACGTCGACCAGGCCGGGGAAGATCTCCTTGATGTGGTCCCCCACGGCGCGGTCGACGTCGTAGTTGTCCTTGCCGCCCACGAAGTAGTTCCAGAAGCGCGCCGAGTGCGGCTTGCCGGTGTCGATCCGCGCCCGAGCGGCGGCGGAGGACTCGAAGCGGGGATCACGGTCGGACACGGAAAGCGCCTCCTCGGCGGACACGGCAGCGGGTCAGGGGCACCAACCTAGACGAACGCGCACCGTGGGCGCACCTTTCGATCACACCAACTCCACATGATCGGCGGCCTCTTGGAGACCTGCCGCCCCCTCCCGTCAGCAGAGGTTGTGTCCGGGGCTGACGGTGGACCCGCTCCAGTCGAGCGCCGCGGGCCCGGCGAGGAGCAGGGCGGTGGCGGCCGTCCAGTCGTTGCCCGTCAGGTCGTTGCCGGCGATGACACAGCCGGTGGCGGTCACGGCGGTCGAGACCCCGGTGACGGTGGTGCCGCCGTCCTTCCTGATCTGGTTGCCGGTGACGAGACAGCCGGGCGAGGTCACCCGGATCCCGGCCGACGCGGCGGCGCGGATCGTGTTGCCGGACACGGTGGCGTTGCCGCCGGGGGCGCTCGCCACACCGATCATGATCCCGTGGTTGGCGGCGGTGCCGTCGATCAGGTTGTTGGCGACGAGGGCGCCCGAACAACCCGCGATGTTGATGCCGTTCGACCCGGCCGCCGTCACCGAGTTGCCGGTGACCGAGACCCGGTCGCTGCGCTGTGCGAGGATGCCGCCTCCTCCGGTGCCGGTGGTGCGGTTGCCCTCGACGACCGTGCCGGACGCATAGTCGGTCCGTACCCCGTAACCGGTGCCCGCGCGCACGGTGTTGCCCCGGATCACCACATCGCTCCAGAGGGCGTTGGCGAGCCCGGCGATCCGGATCCCGGCGTCGGAGCCCGAGCCGTCGATGATGTTGTCGGTGACGGTGAGGCAGCGGCAGCCCTGTGGGGTGGAGGAGGCGGTGGCCGCGTGGATGCCGGCCGCGCCGGTGCCGGAGATGCGGTTGCCGGTGATGACGGAGTCCCGCCAGTACAGGGCGAGGATCCCGGTGTCGTAGGCGCCGGTGATCTCGCAGTCCCTGACGGTGATCCGGTCGAAGTACGAGCCGGCCACGCTGGCGTGCGTACCGACGGCGCGGCCCCAGTCGCCGAGGCGCGCGGAGGGGCCGAACCAGCATCCGGTGATCTGGATGTCCCGGCAGGCGGTGCCGTCGAAGTCGCCGATGGCGCTGGACCCGGTCCTGGCGATGTCGATCTGGACGGCCTCGGAGGTCACCCGGGACTGGTCGGCGGTGTTGTCGGTGAACCCCTCGAAGCGGCAGTCCACGATCCGGCAGCCGTCGACGGCGTTGACCTCGATGCCGTGGGCGCCCGAACAGTCGCGGAAGACGGCGTCCTTGACCAGGATGTCCGAGCAGTGGATGAACGTCATGATGTTGGTCGTGGCGGTGACGACACCGCTGCCGTCGGCGGCGCGGTAGGCGTTGCCGTCCCAGGTCCCGCCGTAGACCCGGATGTGCGAGTGGCCGGCGTACGCGGGGAACGCGTCGTCCCCGTAGAAGTTGCGGAAGCAGCCGGTGGTGGCGTGGATGGAGCGGATGGTCGCGCCGTGGGCCACCACCGTGGTGTTGGCGCGGCAGACGACGAACGTGAACACGTTGTACGTACGGCCGGGCGGGAAGAAGACGATGCCGCCGCCCGCCGCGTAGGCGGCGTCGAAGGCGGCCTGGACGGCGGCGGTGTCATCGGCGACCCCGTCCCCGAGGGCGCCGAAGAGCGTCGGGTCGAAGACCCCCTGCCCTGACAGGTCGACCGGCTCGGTCAGGGCCGGTAAGACCCCTTCCGGCCCGGCCTCCGTCCGCCCGGCGGCCGGGCCCGCTCCTCCGGCGGCAGCGGGGCCCGGGGTCTCCCGGGCGGCGCGGTACCGCCGTACGATCCGGCCGGCGGCGTCCGGGTACTCGTACTCGATGGCAGGGACGTCCTCGACCAGGAACGTCCGCAGCGCCCCGGGCGCCGAGGATCCGGCGCCGTTGCTGAGCAGGACGCGGATCGGTGTCGTCCCGTCGGCCTCGAAGACACCACCGGTCACCTCACCGCCGCCGCCGGCGACGCGCAGGGTGACCGGGCAGTCGGGCAGGGTCTCGCCGCCGGTCGTGGTCAGGACGTCGGAGGGCGTCCCGCCGTAGGTGTAGAGCGCCATCGGATCGGTCCCTCTTCGCCGGGTGTCCCAGTAACTCCTCCTGGTGTGTACCCAGATACGCGGGGCCGTTCCACGGTTCCCATTCCCTTGTTTTCAAGATGATATGAAGAAACGTTTTGGTGTGATCCGCCGGCGGACGCGCACGTCCGCGGGTGCGTGCCGTTCGGACCCGGCGGCAGCGACCGCAGTGTCGTACACGAGGTGACCGGCCGTCGGCCGGCAGCCCCGGACACCACCCACGCGTACGGCTCTTCACATCGATTCTTCGCGGCAATTCTCCGGGTCGATTCTCCGCGTCGATGATGTTCGTTCAGGAGCAGCTTTCCGGAATTCCACCGAATGTTTCTCCCAAGGTCGCGTGCCCCGGTTCCCGGACTTCACACAATGACCTCCGCGGGACCGCGACCACCATGGCGTACGGCTCTGTCCGCTCACGGCTCTGTCCGCTCACGGCTCGGGGGGGCGGGACCCAAAACGCGGAGCCCCCCCACCACCAGATAACGCCCGCCACCGCCACCAGAGACGCCCGGGAGCCCCACCACACAAAAACCAAGCAAC
>NZ_JBHZDA010000046.1:16790-32632 GCF_042755665.1 Streptomyces sp. NPDC059142 | reverse complement strand
TACTCTGTTTTTCGTGTGGGGGGTGAGTTTTTTGTTTTACTCCCCACTGTGGGCTTGGGTGTGGGCCGCCGCGGGGGGGGGCCCCCGGCGGGGGGGGGGCCGGCCCCCCCGGCGCCGGGCCCCCGCAACGAGCGTCGGCCGGCCGTCCGCCTCAGCGGGACCGTCGGCGACACACGGCACCTACCAGCGGTACCACCGGCCACGCTGTCCGCCGGCTCCGGCGGAACGCATGACGAATCCGAGTGCCCAGAGAACCAGCACGATGACCGCGACGATCCACAGCGCCTTCAGTGCGAAGCCCGCACCGAAAAGAACCAGGGCCAGAAGCAGAACGAGAAGCAGGGGAACCATAGTTATCAACCTCCGAAACACCGCATGCCCCGCCCGATTTCCTCCACACACATTTTTCCGGGTGTTTCTCGCCCTCATTCCGGGGCACGGACCGCGGGGCAGCCCCCGCGATCAGCACCGCCGCGCAATCGGCGGTTCCAGGTTCCCGCCGCGAGTGGAAATCACCGGCCCGGCACGCTGGTTGCGCCTCCACCGCACGGGCGACCGCCCCGCCCCGGCGAAACGTGCGGCCCCACCGCCCCGTACGGCCCTGCGCCCCGTCGCGTCGACGAGCGACGGGACACCGTGACCGTGGCCGGTACAGCCGCCCTCATGTCGACACCGGTGGTGCGGGCTGGAACGTACAGCGCCGTCCGGACGGCGGGATCACTGTGGCGCGAGCCGCTCCGTCTACCGCGACGGCACCGACTTGAGACCGTCCAGGGTGAGGTCGAGAAGGCGTTCGGCCTGCTCGCGCCGGCCGGGTCCGGCCGAGGTGAGGGCGATACCGGCGAGGGCGGCGAACATGTCGGTCGGACTGATGTCGGACCGGATCGTTCCGGCAGCGGTATTGGCGTCCATGAGGGAGGAGAGTGCGGCCTGGATCAGCCGGTGACTGTCGGCGTAGGGGTTGGTTCCCGCATCGACGACGGCTCGCAGCGCTTCGGCCATGCCGAGTTTGGCGGTGGCGTAGTCGATGAAGCGGCGAGTCCACGCACGCAGAGCCTCGAACGGCGGCATCGCCGCGAGGAGGTCGGGGACGGCGTCGCACAGCCGGGCCACTTCATTGCGGTACGCAGCCTCGATCAGGGCCTCCCGAGTGGGGAAGTTGCGGTAGAGGGTGCCGGTCCCCACGCCCGCTTCCCTGGCGATGCGCTCGAAGTGCGCGTCCAGTCCCTCCTCGGTGAACACGCGCACCGCGGCGGCCAGGATCTTGTCCCGGTTCCGTTGCGCGTCAGCCCTCAGCGGGCGTCCTATGTCTCGACCCATCGGCGGCTCTCCCCTGTCTCCACTTGCTAAGTGGAGGCGCGGCCACTTACTGTCGATGAAGTGGCGGCGCCTCCACTTTCACTGTAGGGCATGGCCCCACCCTGCCCCCACCCCTCCCCTTTCCTCCTGGAAGGACTGTCGATCATGTCGGGAATCGAAGGAAAAGTCGTGGCGATCACGGGCGCCGGCAGCGGCATCGGCGAGGCGACCGCGCTACTGCTGGCCGAGCGTGGCGCGAAGGTCGTCCTCGGAGCACGCCGCCCGGAGCGCCTTGAGGCCCTGGCCGCCCGCATCGAAAAGGCCGGCGGTGACGCCGCCTGGGTCCGCACGGACGTGACACGGCGCGAGGACCTCTCCGGCCTCGTCGACCTGGCACGCGATCGGTACGGCAAGCTCGACGTCCTCGTCAGCAATGCCGGGGTCGGCTTGATCTCCCGTCTGGACGAGCTGCGCGTCGAGGACTGGGAGGAGATGATCGACGTCAACCTCAAAGGCGTCCTGTACGGGATCGCCGCGGCCCTTCCCGTCTTCCGGGAACAGGGTTCCGGGCACTTCGTCAACACCGTGTCCACCGCCGGGCTGCGCATCGTGCCGCTCCAGTCGGTGTACGCGGGCACGAAGAACGCCGTACGCACCATCTCCGAGGGCCTGCGCCAGGAGGCCGGCGACAGCCTGCGCGTGACCGTCGTCTCCCCCGGAGCCGTCCGCACGGACTTCGCGGAGCGCATGGATCCGGCCGCGAAGGCCCAGATCGACAAGATGATGGAGATCGCTCTCCCGCCGGACGCGGTGGCCCGCGCCATCGCCTTCGCCATCGAGCAGCCGGACGGTGTCGACGTGGGCGACATCGTCGTCCGCCCCACCGCCCAGGGATAGCTCCGTACGGCCCGCCCCTCCTCCCGGCGCTCGTCGTCGGCTTCTAACGCAGGGCGGAGATACCGGCGAGGAAGATGTCGACCCCGACGAGGAACTGCGCGCGGTCGTCGTGCTCGCCCAGATGGGCCGCCGCCGCGTGCACGAACGGGTAGCGGCCGGGATCGACCCCCGCCCACTGCGCGGCGGCGCTCGCCAGGAAGGTCTCCCGGTCCGTGTCCATGTCCGCGCCGAGCCGTGCGTTCGCGGCGTTCTGCGCGGCGACACCGAGGACATAGTTCACGAGCGTGCCGGCCGCGTCGAAGCGCGCCTTCTCCGGAACGTCGAGGGCGCCCAGCAGGCGGCCGGTGCTCTCATAGAAGTCCAGCAGCGCCGGCCGCCACGGTTGACGGGAGAGCCCCGCCCCTACCCAGGGGTGGGCATCGATCGCGTCGAACAGGCCGAGGGCGAGTCGGCGCAGAGCGGTGCGCGGGTCCGTATCGGTGACCGCACCGGAGAGCACACCGGTGATGACCTCGTCGGTGGCCGCCGCGAGCAGATCACCCCGGTCCTCGACGTGGTGGTAGATCGCCCCGTAGCCGGTGCTCAGGCGCACGGTGAGCGCGCGCAGCGTCAGCGCCTTCTCGCCACCGGCGTCCAGGATCTCGATCGCGGTCCGGATGATCAGCTCCCGCGACAGGCTGTCCGTCCGCCGCGGGGCGCGCGCGGAACCCTTCACCGTTCTCTTCACCATAGCCCCAGCATCGCACGGATGGAGCGTCGATCCAACGTCGTGCTAGCGTGATTGGAGTGGCGCTCCAATGTGGCCCGGGGCGCCACTCCACAGGAGGCTGGGGAGGAATCCATGACGACACCCGTCACGATCATCGGCGCGGGCCTGGGCGGCCTGACGCTGGCCCGCGTGCTGCATGTGCACGGCATACCGGCCACGGTCCACGAGGCGGAGCCCGCGCCGGACGCCCGCCGCCAGGGCGGACTGCTCGACCTCCACCCCCACAGCGGCCAGGCCGCTCTGGAGGCGGCCGGTCTGATCGAGGAGTTCCGCGAGCTGATCCTGCCGGGCCGCGAGGCGTACCGGGTCATGGACCGGGCGGGGAACCTGCTGCTCGACCTGGCCGACGACGGAACCGGCGAACGCCCGGAGGCGCCGCGCGGCGCTCTGCGCCGGATGCTGCTCGACTCCCTGCCGGCGGGCACCGTCCGCTGGGGCCGCAAGGCCACGGCGGTACGGTCCCTCGGCGCGGGCCGCCACGAGGTGGATTTCGCCGACGGCGCCACCGTTCCCACAGACCTGCTCATCGGCGCCGACGGAGCCTGGTCGCGCGTACGGCCGCTGCTCTCCGGGGCCGCTCCGGAGTACTTCGGCGTCTGCGGCGTGGAGACGTTCCTCTTCGACGCGGAAACCCGGCATCCCGCCTCCGCGGCGGCCGTCGGGGCGGGATCACTCTTCGCGCTCGCCCCCGGCAGGGGACTGCTGGCCCACCGGGAGGGCAACGGAACCCTGCACACGTACGCGCAGGTGAAGACGGGCCAGGCGTGGTTCACCGGCCTGGACGCCACCGACGCCGCGGCCCTCACCGCCCAGGTCGCGAAGGAGTTCGACGGCTGGGCCCCCGAACTCACCGCCCTGATCACCGACAGCGACACCCCACCGGCCCTGCGCCCCGTCTTCACCCTGCCGGCCGGGCACCGCTGGGACCGCGTACCGGGAGTGACCCTGCTCGGCGACGCCGCCCACCTCCGGACACCGAACGGCGAAGGCGCCAACCTGGCCATGCGGGACGCCGCCGAACTCGGCCGCGCCCTCGCCGCGCACCCCGACGACACGGAGGCCGCGCTCGCCGCACACGAACGGGGCATGTTCGCCCGCGCCGCCGCCGCGGAGGCGGCCGACGACGGCTTCTACACGATCATGATCGACGCCCAGGCCCCCCACAGCCTGCTCGCCCTGATGACCGGCACCGAACAGGACGCGTGATCCCCGCCCCCGCGCAGGGCGACGCACGGCCCGGCACGGGCTCCGCTCGGCGACCCGCGGCCTGCGCCCCGGACAGTACGGACCAGGCACGGGCGGGGCCCGGCAGCGGCCTGCTGCCGGGCCCCGCGCCTGCGACGGTGTCAGCCGAGGGCCTTCATCAATCTCCAGTCCTTGGCCAGGGCCACCTTGACCGGCGCGTTCGTGTTGGTCTTCGACGGGTGGTAGATCCGCATCTGCCCGTCGACGCCTGAACGGGCCCAGATGTCGGGGATACCGTCGTTGTTGACGTCGGGGATACCGAGAGCCGTGGAGACGTTCGCCTCGGTCCAGCTCGTTCCGTAGGAGACGTCCCCGTTGAGGGAGTTCCCGGCCAGCTTGAGCGATTCGAGGTCGGCGCCGCCGGCCTTGCCGGGTTTGCCGTGACGGACGTACATGTTGCCGTTGTCCAGGTTGCGCCACAGCAGGTCGGGCACGCTGTCGCCGTTGATGTCGGCGACGTTGACGATGTCACGGCGGGCCCACGCGTCGACGTTCATCAGCGTGGCCGTCCGGAAGGTGGCGCCGGTGTAGCCGGACAGCACCCAGAAGGCCGGGCCGGCCCGCAGCGCGAGATCGGGCAGGCCGTCGCCGTCGATGTCGCCGACCGCCTTGATCTGGGTCCAGGTGGCGGGGTCCGGAGTGTTGGCGGGGAGCAGGATTCTGATGCGTTTGCCGATGTCGAAGCTGCCGTAGCCGTCGCCGGGGTAGAGCCAGAAGGTGCCGTCCGGTGTGACGGCGAAGAGGTCGGTGATGCCGTCACCGGGGTAGGCGTCCCCGTAGTGGGTGATCAGCGCGGCCTTGCCGGTGGTGGGGTTGTACCAGTGTTTGGCCGGGTGCAGTTGCTTGTCCGAGGTGTACGAGGCGCCCAGGCAGCCGTTCAGCGAGCCGCCGGGGAGCCCGACGCAGTTGTAGAGGTCGCCGTCGCCGTTGATCTGGAGGATGTCGGGGATGCCGTCGCCGCCCGTGTCACCGGGGCTGTCGCCCTTGTCGCTGGGCTGGACGTAGAAGGTGTGGTTGGTGACGGCGCTCTTGTTCCCGTTCGCGTCGTAGGCGTACACCTGGAGCGAGTTGGGACCCGAGTGCGGGGGCTTCAGGGCGGGGACCGTGACGGTGCCCTTGGTCGCCGTCACATCGGTCCAGCCCTGTCCGTCGATGCCGTACTGGAACTTCGCTGCGTCCGGGGAGGTGAAGGTGACCGGTCCGGTCCCGGGGAACTTGACGGTCGCCCAGGTCAACCCGTCGTCGGTGGCCTCGGGGAAGACATCGCTCTCGACGGTCGGCGGGGGCGGGGCGGAGCCGTCGACCGTGACGGTGCACCGGTTTCCGCTGGTGGGGTAGTACGCGGAGGCCAGTCCGCCGGAGTCCTCCGCGCGTACGTCCCAGTAGTACACACCCTTGTCCACCAGGGTGCTCGACGGGATGGTCAGTGTGCCCTTACCGCTGGACAGACTGGTGACGAGCGTGCCGGCCGGGGTGCTGGCGCCCGATTTCCAGAACCGGAAGCGCAGCCCCTTGAGGTTGCCGTCGGGGTCGGTGGACTTCGCCGAAAGGACCAGGTTGGTCTTGCCGATCGTCGCGCCGCCCGTGGTGGTCTTGCAGGTGCTGCCGGGGGTGGAGGTGACACTGCTGGGCACGGCCGGCTTGCGGTTGTAGACGACGGTCAGCTCCGCCGAGGTAGCCCGGAACTTCCGCCAGGTCTGGGTGTCGCTCTCGCTGCTGGCCTGCATCCCGAAGGTGATGGTGGACCAGCCGCTGTCCGCGCCCTTCTGCGCGCCCGACTTCACGTCGAACGACTCGTAGGCATCGGGGCAGCCGCCGGACGACCAGCCGTGCGCGAACGACTGCTTCAGAACCGTGCCCGCCCAGCCCGGCTTCTTGTTCCATGTCGTACCCGAGGAGATCGCACCGGTCAGCCCGAACTGGAACTCCCGTTTGGTGCAGGACCAGGAGTGGTTGTTGAGCACCTTGAACTTGGCCGAGGTGACCGTCGCACCCTTCAGCGTGGTGCTGTACCTCATCCGCCAGTAGGAGCGCGCGGTACCGCCCGTGTCGTCCTCATGGCCCACTCGTGCGTCGGACGTGCCGGAACTGAAGTTGGTGCCGTTCCAGAAGCTGGTGTTCGGATGCGGCTTGTAGGCCACGGTCCAGGCCAGCCAGCCCGCGTTGAGCGTCGGGTCGACGAACACCGGGAATTGGGCCTCGGGATCGCCGAGCAGGCCGGTCTCGCCCACCTTCACGTCGATCCGCGCCGTCCCCGTACCGTCTCCGGCCAGCTCCATCGGGGCCGGAGCCTGCCGGGACCCCGGCTCCATTCCGGCCAGTCCTGACAGCTTCAGTACGTCTTCCGTAGTGGCGACCGAGGTACGCGGCTCGTTCGTGCCCGTCTCCGTTTCTCCGCCCGTCCCCTCGTCCGTCTCCTCGGGTGTTTCTTCGGGCGCCTCAGGGTCACGCCCACTGGAATCCCAGGCGAACGGCGTCGGCACGGACCCGATCTCCTTGCCGTCCGGGTCCAGCACCAGGATCCGGCTCGCCGTAGTGTCGTACCGGAAGACGGCCGTCGACGACCGCAGTCCGTACGACATCTTCGCCAGCGCCGGGTTCCGGGCGGCCTCGCGGTCCTTGACGATGAGCAGTTGCGCGAACCCGCCTTCCTCCCGCGCGACCAGCAGCAGGTCGACGCCCGGCATCGCCTCGGAGTAGAGGGCACGCGGTCCGTCGAGCACCGGCTCGGGCAGCTCGCCCTGCCAGGTGTACGAGATGACGTGGCCATGGACGACCGTCTGCGCCAACACCGTTTCCCCGGACGGTATCCGGTCGTCCGTCAAGAGCGCTCTGGCGTGCGACCGGTTCGCGCGCGCCTTGGCCGTTCCGTCGGCGAACCGCACCGGTACGGCCGGGTTGACCGGGCGGATCCCCAGTCCGTCGGAGTCGCCGGCGGTGCGGCGCAGGCGGTTGTCGACCGGCGCCCACCGTCCCTCGGCGTTCTTCGCCCTGCGGGGCAGCGCGGCCATCTGCGTGCGCAGTTGTCCGTCCGGCTGGACCCACGTCATATCGGTGGCGGTGGTCGCCGTGTCGACGACGACCGCCTTTCCGGTGCGCCGGGCCTCGGCCGCCGCGGCGGCCTCGTCACGAGGAGCGGTGGCCGCCTTGCGGACGTCGGTCGCTTTGCGGGCCTCGGGCGGTGACGGTTCGTCGGGCTGCCACCAAGGCAGCAGGGCAGCGGTCAGTGCGGCCAGAACCAGGCCGAGAGTGAGCGTCAGCCGGGTGCGTGTGCGCACGAACGGGCTGAGAAAGCGGGGCGGCGCGGACACGGCGGTCTACTCCCGGGTGAACCAGGCGGATGAGGACATGGGCGCGGACACGATCACACGATTTCCACAGGTCGTCCATGTATGAAAAGTTTATGAATCCGTGACGGAGACTTGGTGAGCCCTTGATTACCGACCGTGAGTGTCGGATTTGGATGATCTTGGTCATGAGGTACATGACAGAAAGAGGGGATCTGTGCGACTGCGGACAATCAAGTCGTTCAAACAATGATTTGAGGGTGATTTTCACGTGAGGCACCTCACAGGGTGTTGCGCGGCCGTCACGCAATGCCCTTGAAACCTGCGGCGCTCATGACAGAAGGTGCGGACCGCCTCTGTTGTTTTTTGCATCGCCTGGGTGGGGTCGTCGCGTATGCGTGTTCAAGGTCCACTGTCCTGGCTGGGTCGAAGACGCCTGGTCAGGACGGAATCACAACGACGGCGCCGGCGGCACGCCCGCATGGTGACCGTCCTTCTGCTGTCCACGACGCTGACCGTCACGTGCCTGGGCGGCAGCGCGTTCGCGGTGCCCGGCCCCGGCATGAGCCGGTCGGTCGAGCTGCCCGAACTGCCGGAGAACACCGCGGTCGACGGTGACGAGGAGGCCGACAAGAGCCTCACCACCGCGCCCGAGGTCCCGGTCGACCCGTACACACCGACCGCCGTCACCCCGTGGACCAAGGGCAGTGGCATCGCGACGCTGAAGGCGGACACCGCGCCCGGCACCACCGTCCCGGTCGACGAACTGCCGATCGCGGTCGGTGTGCCCGAGGGTGGCGATCCGACCGCGCTCGCCGGTGACTGGAAGGTCGACCTGGCTCCGCCGGCCACGTCGCAGGACGCGGGCGTCTCCGGCATGATCATGCGGGTCACCCCGCCGGCCACGGCCGATCCGGCCGCCCAGGTCGCGCTCGCCGTCGACACCACGGCCTTCGCCGACCTCTATGGGCCCCAGGCCGCCGACCGCTTCGGCCTGATGCTGCTGCCCGACTGCGTCCTGGACGCCCCCGACACCGGCGACTGCGCCGCCGAGGGCGCCACGACCATGTCCGGCAGGACCGAGGAGAAGGCCGAGCGACTGAGCAGCTCGGTCGAAGTGGTCCCGGCCGCCGAGGCTCCGACCCGTACCGCCGCCGCCAAGAAGTCGCCGACCCGCAAGATTCTCTCGGGCTCGGTGCCGGTCGCCGGACTGCTGTCCGGTGACGCGGGCCGCGCGGCTGACGCGGACGACTCCGGCGACTCGGGCACGTCCGCCTCCGGCGCTTCCGTCCGTACGGCGTCCACCGCCACCTCCGTCCTCCCGGCCGTCGACGCCTCCGGCCCCCAGGTGGTCGGCGCCCTCGACACCGGCTCCTCGGCCGCCGGCGACTACACCGCCACCCCGCTGCTCTCTTCAGGTTCCTGGTCGGCGGGTTCGTCCTCCGGCGCGTTCACCTACGGCTATCAGGTGCAGGTCCCGGAGTCCGCGGGCGGTCTGACGCCGAAGGTCAACCTGAGTTACTCCTCCCAGTCGGTGGACGGCCGCACCTCCGCGGCCAACAACCAGGCCTCCTGGATCGGCGACGGCTGGGACTACAACCCCGGCTCGATCACCCGTACGTACGCGTCGTGCCGTGAGGACTCCAAGAAGTCCGGCTCGAACAACGCCACCCACCGCACCGCGGACCTGTGCTGGGGCTCGAACAACGCCACCCTCTCCCTCGGCGGCGCGACCACCGAGCTGGTGTGGGACGACGGCAGGTGGACCACCGCCAACGGCGACGGCGCCAAGGTCGAGCAGATCAAGGACAACACCACCGGGAACGGAGCGCGCAACGGCGAGTACTGGGTCGTCACCACCCGCGACGGCACCCGATACCACTTCGGCAAGCACAAGCTGCCCGGATGGTCGAGCGGCCGGCCGGTCACCGACTCCGTCCTGACCGTACCGGTGTACGGCAACCACCCGGACGAGGACTGCTACAAGGCCGGTGACTGGGCGGGCTCCTGGTGCACCCAGGCATGGCGCTGGAATCTCGACTACGTCGAGAACGTCCACGGCAACGCCATGTCCCTGTGGTGGAACAAGGAAGAGAACCACTACGCGCGCAACTTCAACTTCAAGGCCCCGGTCCGCTACGACCGCGGCGGCTGGCTCGACCACATCGACTACGGCCAACGCAACGTCAAGGGCGATGTCTTCGCCTCCCCGGCCACGGAACGCGTCGGCTTCACGGTCGCCGAGCGCTGCCTCGCCGAAGGCTCGCTGACCTGCTCGAACGACAATTTCGCCGACAAGGACCCGGGCAAGTACCGCATCTGGTACGACACCCCGGCCGACCTGCGCTGCCAGGCGGGCAAGAAGTGCTGGAACGCCGGCCCGTCGTTCTGGACCCGCAAGCGGCTGACCACGATCACCACCTCGTCCCAGCGCCTCACCACCACCGATGCCCGCCAGGTGGTGGACAAGTACACCCTCAAGCAGAGCTTCCCGGTCCTGAAGACCGGCGCCAACACGGCCCTGTGGCTGGAGTCGATCCAACGCACCGGCTACGGCCGGAAGGGGTCGACCGACGACAGCGTCACCCTGAACCCGGTGCGCTTCGAGTCCAACGCCGAGGACATGCCGAACCGCGTGAAGAACGACGCGCGTCCCGGCTTCTCCCGGCTGCGAATAGCGCGCGTCATCAACGAGTACGGCGGCGAGACCGTCGTCACGTACAAGCGGCCCGAAGGGGCGTGCGCCTCGGGCGCCGGTCTGCCCGGCAAGAAGGACACCGCGGAGCTGAAGGCCAACACCCGGCTGTGCTACCCGTCGTTCTGGCACCCCGACCCCGAGGCCGAGGACATCGACTGGTTCCACAAGTACGTGGTGGACAGCATCGAGGAATTGCCCAACGTCGACGGCGCGTTCGCGACGCTGACGGCGTACGGCTACAAGAACGCGGGCTGGAAGCTCGCCGAGGCCGAGTTCACCAAGAAGTCCACCCGCACCTACGCGCAGTTCGCCGGCTTCGAGCAGACCACGGTCATCACCGGCGCGGACGAGACGTCCATCGGCAGCAAGAGGTCCAAGTCCGTCACCCGCTACTTCCGCGGCATGGGCGACACGGTCCCGGTCAAGGACATCACCGGCGCCGAGATAGCCAAGGACCGGGAGCCCTTCGCCGGCCGTATCGCCGAGGAGCTGACGTACACCAGCGCCTCCGACGTGGACACCAACTGGCTGTCGCGCAGTGTCACCGTCCCGGAAGCCACCGAACTGGCCAAACGGGACCGTGACGACGGGCTGAGCCCGCTGCGCGCCTGGCGGGTCACCGAGCCCGAGGAGGTCGCGTACACCCGTTCCTCCGGTACGGGAGACGACGCCCGCACCCTGCGGACCGTCAAGGCCACGACGTCCTACGAGCCGACGTACGGCCTGCCCACCCAGGTCGAATCGCTCGGCGACACCGGAAAGAGCGGCGACGAGTCCTGCACCAGGCTGGAGTACGTCCACCAGAGCGCCAAGCACCTCATCGGGCTCACCAAGCAGGTCCTGGTCTCCCCGACCACCTGCGCCGCCGCCGACTTCACGGACCTGCCCACTCTCAGCGGCGGTACACGCACCGCGTACGACGGCCAGGGCTACGGCACCGCGCTCGCCGCCGGCACGCTCGGTGAGGCCACCCAGACGTGGTCCCTGAACAGCGGGGGCACCGGCTTCCAGAGCGACGGCCGCTCGGAGTTCGACGACATCGGCCGCGTCGTCAAGCAGTACGCCCCGGACGGCAACGCGGGCAGCATCACCTACGACCCGCCGACCGGCCAGGTCTTCACGGTCACCGAGACCAACGCCGCGGGCCACTCCCAGAAGCAGGAACTGGAGCCCGGCCGCTCGACGGCCCTCAGGACCACGGACGCCAACGGCAACGTCAGCGAGGCGACATACGACCCGCTGGGCCGGATGACCGAGGCATGGGGAGCGGGCCGCACCCCGTCCTCCTCGTCCGTCCCGGACTTCCGCGCGACCTACACCATCCCGCGCTATGACGAGAACAACCCCGACCGCAAGCCGCCGTACGTCACCACCCGGGCGCGCGGCCACGAGGACCGGATCGAGACCTCGGTCACCCTCTACGACGGTCTCGGCCGAGAGCGGCAGACGCAGGAGGAGGCCGACGGCGGCGGCCATCTGATCACCGACACCCTCTACAACACGTCGGGCGAGGTCTGGCAGACCAACAACGCCTACCTCACCCGGGACGCGAAGCCCGGTGAACTCTTCACCCCGCTCGCCGACACCGCCGTCCCCAACATCACTCGCTACACGTACGACGGTCTCGGCCGGGTCCTGGCGGAGACCCCGGTCCTGAAGGTCCTGGACCCGCTGACCAAGGAAGCCACGTCACAGCCGGTCCCCGAGCGGGCCACCCGCTACGAGTACGGCCAGGACTGGTCGAAGGTGATCAACCCGGCCGGTACCTCCGACTACCGCGTCTACACCGACGCCCTCGGCCGTACCTCTCGCGTCGACACCTTCAACCCGGAGGCGCCGGGCGGTTTCACCGCGACGCGATACGCGTACGACAAGCACGGCCGTATGGAGAAGGCGACCAGTTCGGCCGATGCCACGCACCCGTGGAGCTGGACGTATGACAACCGGGGCCGCCAAGTCACGGCGACCGACCCGGACACGGGCACCACGAGGACCACGTACGACGCCCGTGACCGCGTCCTGACCACCAAGAACGCCCGGAACGTCACGATCTGGAACGGCTACGACCTCCTGTCACGGCCGACCCAGCAGCGCCTCGACGGCTCCACCGGCAAGCTGCTGGCCGCCTTCGACTACGACAAGGCGCCGGGTGGCAGGGGCATGCCGTACAGCGCGACCCGCTACACCGACGGGGAGGCGTACACCCAGAAGGTCGACGGCTACACCAAGGACTACCAGCCGACCTCGACCACCCTCACTCTCCCCGACTCCCTGAAGAGCGCGTGGGGCCTGGAGACGTCGTACACCTACGGCTACGCGTACACCGACACCGGCATGCTCCAGGAGGCGACGCTTCCGAAGGCCGGCCGGTTCGACGCGGAGAAGCTCGTCGTCCGCTACAACGAGGACGGCAAGCCGCTCTCCCTCTCCGGCAAGGACTGGTACGGCGCCGAGACCGTCTACGACTCCTACGGCCAGGTCCAGCGTTCGACGCTGGGCGCACAGCCGAACCGGGTATGGACACAGGCGACGTACGACGAGTCCAGCGGTGAACTGACCGACCAGGCCGTCTACCGCGAACAGACCGGTGACCCGAAGGTCGTCGCCGGCAAGCTCGTGTCCAAGCGGGCCTACACCTACGACCCGTCCGGCAACGTCACCTCGATCCAGGAGCACTCCACCGGCATCGCCGAACGGCAGTGCTTCACCTACGACCCGCTCGGCCAGCTCAAGACGGCCTGGACCTCAAAGGAGCAGACCGCCTGCACGGCCCCGAAGAACAGCGATGGTTCGCTGAACGTCGCGGCGGGCGAGGACGACTCCGGCTACTGGCAGGAGTACGAGTACGACCTGGCCGGCAACCGAAAGAAGCTGACCGAGAAGGACCTGACGGGCGCGACGGCGAAGGACGCGGTCACCTCTTACGCGTACGGCAAGGCCGACGGCACCCAGCCGCACACGCTGACGAAGGTCTCGAAGGTCTACACCACCCCGCAGGGCGCCCAGGTCAAGGCCGAGGCGGAGCGCCTGTACGAACTCACCGGCGAGACCAAGTCCATCACCTCGTCCCAGAACGGCGACAAGCAGGAACTGTCCTGGACCTATGACGGCCAGGTCGAGCGCATCACCGGCCAGGGCACGGGCGGGCGGACACCGTACGTCGGTCTGGCGGACAGGTGTCTCGACCTGAAGAGCGGTCTGGCGGCCGTCGCCCAGCCGCTCCAACTGCACGACTGCAACACGTCCCCGGCCCAGAGCTGGCGTTTCACCCCGACGCCGGGGCAGGACAAGGCCGACCGGGGCGCACTGACCGTCTACGACGACTGGTGCGCGCAGCCGGCCGCCAACACGGCGGGCTCGACGCTCGGGATCCAGAAGTGCGACGGCAAGGCGGGCCAGGAGCTGGAGCGGACGGTCACCGGCCAGCTCATACACCTGGAGTCGCGCCTGTGCGTGACCGTCAAGGACGGGAACACGGCAAACGCGACCCCCCTCGTGCTGGCCACCTGTGCGACGGGCAAGGCCGAACAGCGCTGGGCCGCGCAGAACGACACCCGGTACGTCTACGGCCCCGACGGCGGCAGGCTGCTCTCGATCAAGGGCAAGCAGGCCACACTCTCGCTCGGCGACACCGAGGTGACGGTCGCCGCGGGCGGCACGCTGATCCACACGCAGCGCACCTACGTGGCGCCGGGTGGCGCGGTCATGCGGTACGCGAACGGCCAGGGCGCCGAGCAGTTGGTCGCGCTGGCGTCTGATCACCAGGGCAGCACGTATGCCGAGGTCGCGCTGAACAGCACGAACACGGTCCGTATCCGCAAGCAGGACCCGTTCGGCAACCACCGTGGCACCAGCACGGTCGGCGCCAACCTTCAGACCCACACGGGCTTCCTGGGCGCGACGCGCGACGACTCCTCCGGCTTCCAGCCGCTGGGCGCGCGGCTCTACGACCCGCTGGTGGGCCGCTTCCTGTCGGCGGACCCGGTCCTGGACCTGAACGACCTCCTCCAGTCCAACGGCTACGCGTACGCCCACAACAACCCCGTCACGATGTCCGACCCGACGGGCCTGGCCATCTCCCTGACGGCATCGGAGCGCGCGGCGGCCCTGGCCGGCGCGGGTCTCTCAGCGGCCCAGGTCTCCCAGGCCCAGGCCATGATGGGCAAGTCCCTCACCTCGGTGATCCTCTCGGTCGCGTGGGACACCCTGAAGGACTTCATCGGCATCAACGACGCGATGTCCTGCTTCGGCGGCGACATGTGGTCGTGCGGCAGCCTGATCATCGGGGCGATCCCCTGGAGCAAGCTGGGCAAGATCCCCTCGGTGCTGAAGGCGGTCGACCGCACCATCAACGCCGTCATGGCCTTCCGCGCGGCCAAGAAGGCTGCGGAACTGGTCCTGAAGGCGGCGAAGGCGGCGGAAGCGGCGGCGCTGCGGGCCAAGAAGGCTGCGATCGAGAAGGCGAAGAGGGAAGCCGCCCAGAGAGCCAAGAAAAAGGCGGCAGAACAGGCGAAGAGAATCGCCGACAGAGCCGCGGCCCAGGCCAAGAAGACCGGCAACGCGATCCAGAAACAGGCCCAGGCCAAGGCCGCCCCGAAGGTCTCCACCCACAAGCCGCCGAGCGGCGGCGGAGGCGCCTCCAAGGCCGGCGGCTCCAAGCCGGGCGGCACTTCGGGCGGCACGGCCCGCACCAGCGGCGGCGGCTCCAGTGGAAGCGGCGGCTCGGGCAAGGCGAGCGGCGGCGGCTCCTGCTCGGTCGGCAACAGCTTTGTGGCAGGCACGAAGGTCCTGATGGCCGACGGCACCACGAAGCCGATCGAGCAGGTGAGAACGGGCGACAAGGTCGTCGCGACCGACCCGAAGACGGGAGAGACCCGCGTCGAGACGGTCACGGCGGAGATCAAGGGCCAGGGCTTGAAGCACCTGGTCGAGGTCGGCATCGACACCGACGGCGAAAAGGGCACAAAGACAGCCCAGGTCACGGCAACCGACGGCCACCCCTTCTGGGTCCCCGAACTCGCCGAATGGATCGACGCCACCGACCTGCGCCCAGGCCAATGGCTCCGCACGGGCGCCGGCACGCTCGTCCAGATCACAACGGTCGAGCACCGCACGGTCCCGGACGAAACGGTCTACAACCTCACTGTCGGCGACCTGCATACGTACTATGTGCTGGCGGGAGCAACGCCGGTCCTGGTCCACAATTGTGGCGGCCAGGTGGAATACGGTGGCAATGAACTCAGCCAGGCCGTCATAGAGGAACGCCTCAAGACGGGAAACAAGTCCAATAATTTTGCGGCAGTGAGGTACACCGACGCAGATGGGGTTTCGCAGATTGCGGTCGCAGTCTCCTCGAAGGGTCTAGGCAACCATGCGGAACGTAAATTGCTTCGAGAGTACGGGGATTCAATCACTGAAGCCTATTCGGAATTCCAGCCGTGTACTGGGACGAATAAGTGCCGCAGTAGGCTAGCCGAGGCCGGCATACCAACGACTTGGACTTGGGGTTGGACCACTTCAGCAGAGGGCACTGCCGCAAGGTCCGCCAAGGGTAAAGCGGTAACTTCGATGTTCAGGGATGCCATATCGGGCAACTGGTAAGGTAGTTCTAATATCGCGGTGTGGGCGGGGCCCCCCCCCCGCCGGG
>NZ_JBHZDA010000046.1:0-16780 GCF_042755665.1 Streptomyces sp. NPDC059142 | reverse complement strand
TTGTGTCTTTTTCCGTTCTCTTTTATTTTTTATTTTATACGGGTGGGGGGCCCCCCCTCACGCGGGGGGCGGCGCCCCACACCGCATAGTTACGAGATGGAGACGGGCGCCGATGGCTAACCACCGCTATTCAATCGAATATGTCAAATGCGTTAGGAACTCCGCCGCGCGTGATTACCTTTCGTCGGTCGGGCTGCCTCTCGAGCATGTCCTTTTTTCGGCTTCGGAAGCTGCTGGTGGTGGCGGTGCCGAGCAGGTTGGAGGCCGCGACCTTCTGAAATTGGGATCTGGCGGGGATGGTGATGATGCGTACTGCGTCGACTGTGAAACCGGAGAGGTGCTCTACCGCGGCAGCGGTGATCCGTCTCTATTTTCTGTGAATTCATCACCGCAGAGGTTGTCTGAATGCTTGAGTGTGTTCGAGATTGAAACCGCTCGATCCGCAGGTGAAGACGATCCGGAAATGCTGGAAGAACTTGCCGATCTACTGGGGAGGTCACTCGGAGAGATCGATCCGCCGGCCCTACAGGACGACCCAGGGTTTTGGCGTTCAATTCTCTTCGATGTGGCAATCGGCGACTATACGGATGGCGAATCGTAGCGTCCTCAAGGTCGCGTAACTCGCACCCTTAGGTGGCGGAGTTGACTGCTGACGCCGCCGCCAGTATGGCCTACGATTCACCAATCTCGGCGAACTCATGACCTGCTGGAACATGCATAAGAATTTCGTTCAGACCCGTCATGGGTCCGGAATTCTAATAGCAGAATAATCGTCACGCAGGTCAATTTCAGATGGGCATGCACCTGCCACAGATTTGGGCCCCTCCGTGAGAATTCGGAGGGGCCCAAGTCGTCTTTGACGGCAGGGCGTCACCGGCGTCAGGTTGGTTGGCAGTCTCCGAAGGGTTGTGGAGAGTGCGGCCGAGGAGGTCGATGGCGTCGCGTTGGAGGCGGAGTCTCACGTGAGCGTAGACCGTGGCGGTGACGCCGATGTGGGCGTGGCCGAGGAGTTCCTTGATCACGATGAGTTCGACGCCCTGCTCCAGGAGGAGGGTGGCGGTGGAGTGCCGTAGGTCGTGGAAGCGAATCCGGCGGAGCCCTGCCCGACTGAGGAGGGCGCGGAAGCTGCGATTGAGGTTCGCCGGATCGGTCGGTCCTCCTGCCGTCGTGCTGAAGACGAGGCCGTTGTTCCTCCAGTCGTCCGCTGCGGCCTCTCGTTCTCCTTCCTGTACCTCACGGTGTTCCTTGAGTGCGTGGATGCACTCGCACGGGAGGGCGATGCGTCGTTCGGATGCGCGGGTTTTGGTGGATAGGGCGGTGAGCCCGCCGGTCTGGGTGCGCTGGAGGGTGCGGCGGATGCAGGCAGCGCCTGTCCTGAGGTCGAGGTCTTCCCACTGGAGGCCGAGGAGTTCGCCCTTGCGGAGTCCGGCGCGGAGGGCGAGTTCGCACAGCGCGAACAGGCGGTCATTGCGGACAGTAGCGAGGAACTGGCGGGCTTCATCTGCCGTGAGCGGTTCAAACCGACGAGGCCGCGGTATGCCCGTGCGGACGTTGCGGGCCACGTTGCGTGTGATCTCCTCTTCGCGGACGGCGTGCTCCAGAGCGGACTTGAGTACGGAGTGGATGTACGCCAGCGTCAGCGGGGAGAGCCGCTTGGAGCAGCACGCTCCGGCGGCGCAGCAGCGAGGCTGATCGCGGTGAGCGTCGATGGCGCGGGCGCAGCACTGGCAGGTGGTGCGGAGCTGGTTGAGCCAGGTGCGGACGTCTTTGGCGGTGAGCTTGGCGAGCTTCTTGTTGCCCAGGCCGGGGATGAGGTGCTGGTTGACGCAGGCGGTGCACGGGAGCGGCGTTCCGTGGGGCAGGAGGGTGGCGCCGCGTCCCTGGCAGGGGCGGCAGAACAGGGCGCGGTCGAGGGTGCCGGAGGCGTCGGCGGACTTGGTGACGTACTTCGCCACGTAGGCGGCCACCGCCTGATCGGTGCATTCCGCGTCGGCGCCGAACGAGGCGATCTCGCGTACGTCGAGCCGCCGGCCCCAGGCGGGTTCGCGTTCCCCGACCGCGTCCGGGGTGACGGAGATGTGGGCGCGCCGTGCGGCGGTGCGGATGGCGTCGGCGAGCACGGCGGCGGTGGCGTACGAGGGCGGGGCGCCGGCCCAGGGACACCCCGGGCCGGTCACACCGTACGAATCAACGACCCGCGAAGCACGGAACCGGTCGCGAAGCATGTGGGACCGGAAGGAGTGCGAGTCCCGCCCGAGGGCAACCGACAGAACAGGGATCGTCGTGTGACTCACGCCACACGGGTAGGGGTAGCCATGACAGTCACTTAATGACACGCTGGCATTAAGTGACAATCTGAAACCGCACCTCGCCCCCAGACGAACTCGGGAGAACGACCACCATGAAGACCACGCGCTTCCTGGAGACAGAGTCCGACACGCAGGCGGAGCAGACTGCCCCTCAGCAGCGGCCTTCGGTCCTCGACCAGGCGGGAGGCACCAAGGGAATCGTCTACTCGACGGTGCCCGTGGTGGCATTCGTCGTCGCCAACAACCTGAGCGGGTTCAAGGCGGCGATCGTCGCCGCCCTCGCCGTCGCGGTCGCCATCGGCGTGGCGCGGCTCGTGCGCAAGGAGTCGGTGCAGCCCGCGGTCGGCGGTGTGTTCGGCGTCGCGGTCACCGCCGGCGTCGTCTGGTTCACCGGCTCCGCCAAGGACTACTTCCTCATCGGCATCTGGGCGAGCCTGGCCGGCGCCATCGTCTTCCTCCTCTCCGTGCTGGTGCGGTGGCCGCTGGCCGGCGTGCTCTGGAACACGGCCACCGGCAAGGGCAACATCTGGCGCGCGGACAAGCGCTCGCGGCTCTACTTCGACATCGCCACCGTGGTGCTGGCCACCGTCTTCGGCGCCAGGTTCGCCGTCCAGCAGTACTTCTACGCGACCGACCAGGTCGGTTCGCTGGGCTTCGCCAAGATCGCCATGGGCTTCCCGCTGCTCGGCCTGGCCTTCCTGGTGGTCGCCTGGGCCGCCCGGAGCTCGAACAAGCGGCTCAAGGCCATCGGCCTGCTGCCCGCCAAGCGCGTCTGACTTCTCCGGCGAACACCGGCTGCTCGACGGCAGCCAGGGCGCACGGCCCGGACACGTACGTGCCACCCGGCGGCGGACCGGCCACGGCCCGGCGTCCGGGGGCCGCCGACGACGCCCGCCACCCCCACGGAAAGAAAGGAAGCCGTAGTGACCACGAGCCGAGGAGAGGTCATGCGCCCGCTGGGCGCGGCCGAGCGGACCATCGACTTCTACATGCGCGAGAACCCCCTCCAGTTCTCCCTGGTCGCCGAGATCGACCGGCCCGTAGGGGAAGCCGAGCTGGCCGGGGCGCTGGTGAAACTGTGCCTCCGCCACCCGCTGCTCGCGGCGACGGTGGACCACACCGCGGCCGAGGCCGTCTACCGGCGAGCCGATGGCGCGATCCCGGTGACGACACTGCCCGAGGGCACACCGTGGCAAGCCGTCGTGGCCGCCGAGCAGACCCGGCCGATCCCTCCGGCCCCGGGCCCGCTGGCGCGGTGCACCCTTCTGCCGCGGGGCGGGCGGTGCGACATCGTGCTCACGTTCGCCCACCAGATCGCCGACGGGGTGGGCGGGATGCGGGCGCTGCTGGACCTGGTGGCGGCCCTGGACGGCGAGGAGCAGGCGCCCGGCGGTGTCCCCGAGACGCAGGAGGACCTCCTCGCCCGCGTCGTCCCGCCGCCGGTCACCCTGGCCGCCGTCCCGCCGCCGGACGATCCGCGCATGAGCGTCGGCGGCGAGTTCGCGCCGTTCTCCGGGCACGCGCCGCATGTACAGGCCCTGGCGCTGGACCAGGAACTGACCGGTCGGCTCGTCCGGCGCTGCCGCCTGGAGAGCACGACGGTGCATGCCGCGCTCTGCGCCGCCGCCGCGGTGGTGTTCCATCGGCGTGGACGGGAGTTCGTACGGATACTGAGCCCCATGGACCTGCGCCGGGCCTGCGGCCTGCCCGACGAGGTGGTGAACCGCTTCGTCGGGGCCCGGACCGCGAGCGAGGCGTACGCGGCGGACGACTTCTGGAAGCTCGCCCGCGCCACCCACGATTCGCTCACGCGCCAGCGCGCTCCGCACGTCCTCAAGGCCGCTGGTGCGCTGCTCACGGAGCACGCCCCCACGAGCGGGGAGCAGGCCGAAGCGATGATGGCCGCCGTCACCGCGGCCGACATCCAGATCACCAACCTCGGTGTGGTGACACCGCGGCAGCGGGGCGCGGGCACGCTCACCGCCCTGTGGGGCCCGGCGCAGATCACCCAGTTGCGCGGGGAGCACGTGCTCGGCGTCGTCACCCTCGACGGGCGGCTGCGCATGACGGAGCTGACCCACGACCCCGTCGCCGGGCTGGTTCCGGACATCGCCGCCGCACTCGCGGAAGCCTGCGCCTGAGAGCTGACGGCGCGAACCGGGCCTGAACGCGCGGGCGGCGGGGCGGCTCGGGCGTCCGACGGCACGCGCGGCGCCGGTCAGCTGGGTGATCAGCCGCCTGATCAGCTACGTGGTCACCTGACCGTCGCCTGGCTGGTCACCTCGCTGGTCGCCAGGTCGGCGTCGCCGTCCGGCAGTCGCGCCACGTTGGCACCGGACGTCACTAAATGTCATTATGACACTCGTGTGTCGGCAGGGACACGGGCGGAGGTGACCGGCATGGCAACGGCCAAGCGCGGTGCGAGCGGAATGAGCGACGAGCGGCGCCGGCGGCTGCGCCTGGAGATCTCCCGGGAGGCCTCCCGCCTGTTCTGGAAACAGGGCGTGGCCGCCACCAGCGGAGACGAGATCGCCGAGGCGGTGGGCCTGTCCACCCGTACCATCTGGCGCCACTTCCGCAGCAAGGAAAGCTGCGCCGAACCCATCGTGGCCCTTGGCGTGGAATGGGAGATGCGCACGCTACGGAGCTGGCCGGACCACCTCTCGCTGGAGGAGCAGTTCAGCACGGAGGCGAGCCGGTTCGGCCGTGAGGCCGGCACCGTCGAGCTGACCGACGCCGGGCTCGCGATCCGGATGATCCGGCTGGCCGAAACGGAACCGGCCCTGCGTACCGCCTGGCTGATGGCCTGCGACCAGGTGGAGCGCGAGATGGCCCAGATCATCGCGAAGCGGCTGGGCCGGCAGGCCACCGACCTCCAGGTGCGTCTGCACGCCGCGGCGGCCGCCGCCACCATCCGGGTCCTCAACGAGAACATCGGCGGGGCCCTTCTTGACGGCGCCGACCCCGCGCAGTACGCCGACGCCCCGGAACGCGTGGCAAGCGCTGTCCGCAGGGCCACGGGAGGGGCCGTCGGGGACCCGGTCGGCACCTGAAAGCCCCGCCCCCACCCCCGAAGGTCCGTCCCCGCGGCCCCGGAGCCGCCCTGCCGTGAGTCGCGGCGCTCCGGTCCCGCCCCCGTGGAGCCGTCGCCCCCTGCCCCGGCGGCCCGACCGGCACGACACCCGCGTCCGGAGCGCCCCACGGCACCCCTCACGGGCCTGCGCGCGATGACGGAGCACGCACTTGCCAGTCACGCCACTTAATGCCATCGTGACACTTAACGACATCCACTGTGTCTCGTGTGTCTTGACGGGGGTGATCCCAGATGGAAATGCTCACGCATCCTGCCGCCGGAGGAATGAGCGAGCGGCGGCGCCACCGGCTGCGTCTGGAGATCTCCCGGGAGGCGTCCCGCCTGTTCTGGGAACACGGCGTGGCCGCCACCAGCGGCGACCGGATCGCCGAGGCGGTGGGCCTGTCCACCCGCACCATCTGGCGCCACTTCCGCAGCAAGGAAAGCTGCGCCGAACCCATCGTGATCAAAGGCGTGGCATGGGGGACGAACGCGTTGCGGAGCTGGCCGCGCCACCTGTCCCTCGACGATCACCTCGCCGCGGAGGCCGTCAGGTACGAGAGCGCCGCCGACGACCTTGAGCACGCCGACACCTTGCTCGCGATCAAGATGATCCGGCTGGCGGACCACGAGCCGTTGATCCGGACGGCGTGGCTCATGGCCTGTGACCACGTGGCGTGCGAAATGACCACGGTCATCGCGAACCGCCTGGGCCTGCCGGCCGACGACTTCGCGGTACGGCTGCACGGGGCGGCGGCCTCGGCCGCCTTCCGGGTCGTCAACGAGGAACTCGGCGTCGCCGTGCTGCGCGGGGTGGTTCCCGAAGGCTTCGAGGACGACGTGATCCGACGCCTGGCGCGCGCCGTACGCGACGCCACCGGAGGCGCGATCGGTGATGCGATCAGTGATGCGAGCGGTGATGCGAGTGCCCCTGCCGACGCGGAACTCCGTACGCGGCAGGTCCCGGTGAACAGCATCGCCCCCTGTCGGCACCAACTCCCCCGGCCCCCTGAAAGACGCGGGGGCCAAGCTCACCCCGGACGGAGCGAGCCGGTGGACCGGGCCGGTTCGTCAGGCTGACGGAGCGGCAGCCGGCAGATCCGCGAGGACGCCACCCCCGTCGGGAGCGTAGTTGTCCTTGATCCCGGCCTGCTCGTCAGCAGCCCCGCTGAACCGCCCCGGCGACAGAACACACGCCTGGAACTCCTCAGGGCCGGGCCGTTGTATCGCCTCACAGGGCTACCGGTGGATCAGACCTGGGACCGGTGCGCCTGCGACCCAGGTCTGACCGGTGCCTCTCCCACGGTCGGGGCGGGTCGGTCCGCCGGGCCGATGTATCTCCCACGCCCGGCGAACAGACTCTTTCACGTGCCGGTCGAAGCCCCCCACAGGAAGAAACCTCATGCGCAAAAGCCTGTCCCTCGCTCTTACCGCCGCCGCGTTCGCGGTGACCGCGCTGTCGACGGCGGCCTCGTCGTCCGCAACGGTGACACCGACGCCAGGCGCTCTCCAATGGGGCCCGTGCCCCGAGGGAGCCTCCGCGCCTCGCCTTGAGTGCTCGACGCTCGAAGTTCCCCTGGACTACCGCGACCCGGACGGCCGGCAGATCGAGGTCGCCGTCTCCCGGCTGAGGAGCGAGAATCCGTCACAGCGGCGCGGCGTCCTGCTGACCAACCCCGGCGGTCCGGGCGGTTCGGGCCTGACGTACCCGGCCGTTCTCGCCGCCGCGGGGATGCCCAAGAAGGTGCTCGACTCCTACGACCTCATCGGCTTCGACCCGCGTGGTGTCGGCCGGAGTACGCCGGTGACGTGCGACCTGACGGAGGAGCAGCAGTGGCGCGGCAACTTTCCGCCGTACGCGCACACGTCCGCCGATGTCACGCGGGAGGCCGGACCCGCGCGGAAGATCGCCGAACAGTGCACCAGCTCGCGGACGGCGTGGATGCTGCCGCACACCACCACCGCCAACACCGCGCGTGACATGGACCGCCTCCGGGCTGCTCTGGGCGAACCGAATCTGTCGTACCTCGGTGCGTCCTACGGCAGTTACCTCGGCGCGGTCTACACCACACTGTTCCCGCGGCGCGACGACCGGATCATCCTCGACAGCAATCTGGGGCCTGGCGGGTACGACGTCACGGCCATGCGTGAGCTCGCCAGGGGGATGGAGGACCGTTTCCCCGACTTCGCCACGTTCGCCGCCGAGCACCCCGAGTACGGTCTGGGCTCCACGCCCCGACAGGTCACCGCCACGTTCTGGAAGCTCGTCAAGAAGTTGGACGCGAAGCCGGTCCAGGGCGTCAACGGGACCGCTTTCCGCGCTTACACCTTCGAGCAGATCTACGCCGACGGCTCCATGCCCAAGCTCGCCACGTTCTGGCAGGCGGTCGACACGGGCGCGGAACTGCCGCTCCCGGAGCTGACCGGGGAGACGGAGAACCTGATGGCCTCGCGGTTCGCCGTGGTCTGCGGGGACTCCCGCTGGCCGGGGACGGTCCAGGAGTACCAGCGCAATGTCGCCGTCGACCGGCTCAAGTACCCGATGCTGGGCGGCTCCACGGCGAGCATCAACCCCTGCGCGTTCTGGCCGAAGGAGCGGACCGAACCGCCCGTGCGGATCACCGGCCGGGGCCCGTCGAACGTGCTGATGGTGCAGAACGAGCGCGACCCGGGCACGCCGCTGGCCGACGCCCGTGAGCTGCGGCGGGCCTTCGGCGGGCGGGCCACGATGGTGACGGCTGATCAGGGCGGTCACGGTGTCTACCCGTACGGGGGCAACACGTGCGTCAACGACGCGGCGACGACGTTCCTGACCACCGGGGAACGCCCCGCGCGGGACGTCTCCTGTGCGGCGGAACCGAGCGAGTGACCCAGTAGGCGCGTAAGCGAACAGACGAGTAAGCGAGTAAGCGAGCAACGGAGGCGCCGGACATGTTCGAGGAGATGCGAAGCCGCCGGGCCGCCCGGCGGATCACCCCGGGGGACGGCAGGCCGCTCAAGCGGTTCCGCTGGTGGCAGCTTCCCTACCGTTCCCTGTTCTACCTCCGGCTGCCCGGCGGTGGCGGCGGGCAGGCGGTCTACGCCGTGGACGTCAAGCGAGGTCAGGATCAGACGTCCTCGACGGCCAAGGCCGATCTGTACCTCGACGGCAGGCACCACGCCCGGTCGAGGCTTCCCGCCGCCTTCCCGGTCCCCGGCGGCACGGTCGAGGTGCGGCTGAGCGGCTTCGGGCTGCGGCGCTGCCACTACGTCACCACCAAGGGCACCGAACACCTGCTCGTCCCGGACACCGCCTCCGCGGAGGGGCGCCGGGCCCACCTCGACCGTGCGCATCCGGTGCTGAGCGGCGGGATCGGCACCGTCTCGCTGACCGTGCTCGTCGTCGCCCTGGTCATGCTGGTCGCGCAGCTCGCCGAAAAGATCACCGAGGTGGCGGTGGTGGCCGAGCGCGTCGGGGCCTTCACCTCGCCGGTCCATCCGTCGTTCTGGGCCAACGTCGTGCTGACGGCGGTCACGTTGGTGGCCGGCACGGAGCGGGCACTGCGGTTGCGGTACAGCCGGCTGCTGGACGGTACGGCGGGCTGACACCGCGCCCCCTTCGGGGGACGACCGAAAGGAGCCCCCCCCCCAACCGCCGGGGGGCTTCCCGCTTTCCTGACCTGCGCCAGGCCCTGACCTGCGCCAGGCCGTGACCTGCGCCAAGCCCTGGGCCCTACCAGGTCCTGGCCTCTACCGAGTCCCGGTCTCTACCAGCTCTTGCCGGTGAGGAGTTCGTACGCCTCCAGGTACTTCGCCCGGGTCGCGTCCACGATCTCCTGCGGCAGCGGGGGCGGCGGCAGCTCGCCCGTACGGTCCCAGCCGGAGGCCGGCGAGGTCAGCCAGTCGCGTACGAACTGCTTGTCGTACGACGGCTGCGCGCGCCCCGGCTCCCAGGTGGCGGCGGGCCAGAAGCGCGAGGAGTCGGGCGTCAGCACCTCGTCGGCGATCACCAGACGCTCGCCGTCGAAGCCGAACTCGAACTTCGTGTCGGCGAGGATGATGCCCCGGTCGCGGGCGATGTCGCGGGCCCGGCCGTAGACGTCGAGGGTCGTCCGGCGCAGCAGGGACGCGTTCTCGGCGCCGATCAGCCGGACCACCTCGTCGTACGCCACGTTCTCGTCGTGGTCGCCGACGGCCGCCTTCGTGGCGGGGGTGAAGATCGGGGCGGGCAGCTCGGACCCGTCGACGAGCCCTTCGGGGAGCGCGAGCCCGCAGACGGTGCGGGTCTGCTGGTACTCGGCGAGCCCCGAGCCGGTGAGGTAGCCGCGCGCGACGCACTCCACCGGGACCATGTCGAGCGACTCGCAGACGAGCGTGCGGCCGGCCCAGTCGGCGGGGGCGCCCTCGGGCAGGTCGGTGGAGATCACATGGTTCGGGACGAGGTCCGTCAGCCGCTCGAACCACCAGAGCGAGAGCTGGGTGAGGACCCGGCCCTTGTCCGGGATCTCGGTGGGCAGGACCCAGTCGTACGCGGACAGGCGGTCGCTCGCGACCATCACGAGGTCGCCCGCCTCGTTGCGGTACAGATCACGCACCTTGCCGGTGTGGATGTGCACCAGACCCGGCACCTGAACGGGCTCGGGCTTTTCTACGAATCCGGACACGGTTCCTCCCCGTGGTTCTGTCCGAGCTAGGAGATCGCCTTGATTCTCCCGTATGCCGGAAGCCGCAGCTCGCAGGGGTGGCCGGACGCGTGCGTGGCGTGCCCGGACGGACGACGGGTCCCGGGCGGACGGCATGTCCCGGACGGACCAGCGGTCCGTGGGCCTACGGGTCCAGGGGGCACGAGGGCCCGGAGGTACGAGGGCCGGGGGGCACGAGGGCCGGGGGGCACGAGGGCCGGGGGGCGCGGTCTGCTCAGTCGCGTTTGCAGATCCGGTCGAGGAGGTTGGCGGTCGCGCGCTGGATCCGGGCGTCGACATGGCCGGGGCGGTCCAGCGCCGGGGACCAGGCGAAGGTGCCCGAGGCGAAGACGAGCGCGCCGGACGGGGCGCGGTAGAGCGATGTCTCCTGGTGGCGCTTGGCGTTCTCGCTGTCGCGGTACGGGGAGTGCGCGAGCAGGATCCGGTCCTGGTGCTCGGGCAGCGCCGTACGCGGGAAGTAGCGGTCCGCCTCGCCCGCGACCAGCCCCGCGATCTCGTCGCCCTCGCCCGCGCCGACGGCCTCCCAGAGCCAGTGGTGGGCGTTGCGTACGACGAGGGGGTGCGGCTCGGGGACCCGGCCCGCGTACTGGATGCCGAGGAGCTGCTGCTCCGCCCGGTCCACCTCGCGCCAGAGCGTGGAGCGCCCGGGGCCGCGGCGCTTGCGGCAGGTGAGGAGCCGGTCGGGGACGCCGGAGGCAGAGGGGCCCAGCTCCACCTGCCAGTAGAGGGAGTTGGCGGAGAGGAAGACGAGCGAGGTGCCGTGGTCACGGGCGGCTTCGACGGTGGTGCGCATGGGCACGGACCAGTACTCGTCGTGGCCGGGGAAGATCAGGCCCCGGTAGCGGGTCGGATCGACGCGGCCCGCGTGCAGATCGCGGGCGTCGGCGTACGCGAGGTCGTAGCCGTAGCGCTCGGCCCAGCGGATGAAGTCGTAGGCGTGGCCCACGTGCAGGGGCAGGCCAGCGCCCGCGTAGGGGCGGTCGAAGGAGACGGTCGTCGCGGCGTCCTGCTCGCCGAGGAGCCGGCCCTGTTCGTCCCAGGCGTGGTAGAGGCTGGCGCCGGTGTGGCCGTCCTCCGGATAGAGGTTGTACGCCTGCCAGGTGATGTCGGGGAGCAGGAGGAGCAGATCGGCGGGGTGGCTGTCGCGGACCGTGAAGGGGACGTGGGAGCGGTAGCCGTCGACCGTGGTGAGGACGGCGACATAGGCGCCGAGCGACCAGTACGAGGGGACCTGGAGCCGCCAGGAGAGCCACCAGTGGTGGCAGGAGACGGTGCGGTCGGCGGCGAGAGGCGGGGACTGGACGACGCCGGGGAGACGCGGGCTCGTGGTGATCTTGAAGGCGCCGTCGCCGCCGTAGTGCCCGATCCGGTAGATGTCGACGAAGAAGTCCTGCGGCGGGTCGACGGTGACATGGAAGTCGATCGACTCGCCCGGGGCCACGGCTCCGTTGGACACGAAGCCCTTGATCTGGCCCCGTACGTCGTCGGCGGTACGGGGGCCGCCGCTGCGGCCCGCGCTCAGCGTCGGGTCCGCGTACCAGGGGACGACCTGGCCGGTGTCGTCGAGGTAGTTCTCGCTGCCGCGCAGCCACGGCAGTGGGCCCTGGCCGAACGGGTCGCTGACCGCGTGGGCGAGAGCGCCCGATTCCCATCGCCGGATCTGGTCCGCCCCCATGGTGCGCCCCTCTTCCGTGCCGCCGCGCCCGCAGGGGGCACGGATAGTGATGCACGCGTCGATACGTGCGCCGACGCGCCGGTATGACGACGGTGATAAGGCCGTTTGACCGGTCGGTGACACGGTCGACGGTCGGCTCCGGACACCAGCACATCACAAAACGCGTGTGGCCCGTCACCGTTCGTCGCGAATTGACGTGAGCGGAACGGAGCGCTCCGGAACGCGGGCCGGGGCGGGAGGCGGGCGGCATGGGGTGCCAAATATCCGCGTACGAGGGCGAATCGGAACGGGCGGCGACGGGAGCGGCGAACGCATTCGGCCACCCGGGAGCGACGGTTCCGCGGCCCGGGGCGGTGCCTCATCGCGGACGGGCGGGGCTGCGGTGCGGGGCTGCGGTGCAGGGCGGGGACGCAAGGCTGCGGTGAGGCCCGGGGCAGGGGGCGACGAGGGGCAGGAGCCCGGCGCGTGGGGGCCCGGCGCGTGGCAGGGGCCCGGCGCGTGGCAGGGGCCCGGCGTGGGAGGGGCCCGGCCTCACACGAGGCGTACGGGCTTCTCCGCGCGGACGCCCAGGGAGGCCAGCCAGGAGCGCAGCGGCTCCGCGTCGCCGCCCTCGACCAGGCTGAGGACGCGCCCGCCGAGGTCGGCCCTGCGCACGCCGTCGACCAGCAGGGCCGGGCCGTCGAGCCAGTCCAGGCCCGGGGCGGCGCCCGCGGTGTCGACGGCGGAGCAACAGACCATCGCCGTGACATGGTCGGCCAGCAGCTCACGGCCGGTGCGGGGCGGCTGGAGGGGGAAAAGGGGCAGCGGGTCGGTGCCCCAGAGCGCGAGGGCGTCGCCCCCGGCCTCGGCCGGGGTGAGGGGGGCCGCCGCCTCCTCCCTGGCCAGCTCGGCGCTGATACCGGCGGCCAGCGCCTCACCGGGCTCGCTGCCCGTGCCGCCGGGACCGGCGAGATGCTCCATGACGCGCGCCAGGGTGGGCCCCTGGACGGGGCGGGAACTCCCGGAGCCCATCCCGCGCTCGGCGCCGTCGGGGCCGCGACCGGGGCCGTGGCGGCGGCCGTGACCAGGGCCGAAGACGGAGCCGGCGCCGGAGCCCCGCGCGCCGGAACCGACGCCCGTGCCCACGCCTGAACCGACCGTCCCCTTGCTCACGCCCGTAGCGACCCCGGCGGCGCCCTCCATGCTGTCCAGGACGCGGTGCAGCCGGGCGGCCTCCGTACGCCACTTACGGTCGACGACCTCTTCCGGGTACTGCTGCCAGTCCACCGGGGACCAGTCGGGACCGGCCTCGGCCGGGCCGCCGTGGAAGAGGCGTGCGGCGAGCAGGGAGGCCGCCTCGTCGACCGTGCCCGGCTCTTCGAGCAGGTCACAGGCGGGGCGCTCGCCGAGCCTGGAGGCGAAGCCCTCGGCCAGGCGGTCGCGGCGGGACAGCTCCGTCAGGGCCGAGACCACACCGGCGTCCAGCCGGGAGGGCCAGCGGCCCATGCGCCAGGCGGGCAGCGCGACGCGCGTGAGCAGCCGGTCCCACCCCGCGTACGCCAGGCCCACCTGTTCCTGGGCGACGATCCGCAGACCGTAGTCGACCGCCTGGGCGCGCTCGGACGCGGCGGAGGCGACGCCCCGCTCCATCAGCGCCGCGTGCTCGCCGCAGCCCCGCAGCAGCACGCGGGCGACGCGCCCGACGGCGCCGAGGGCCAGTCTGCGCACCGGTCCGAGCCCCGGGGCCGCCGCGACGGCGACCGCCGCGTCGAGGCCCCGTACGAAGCGGCGGGCGGCGGCTATGTCGGGGTGCGCCGAGAGCCCCGTACCGGCGACGACCGGGGCGAGGACGGCGCGCAGCTCGGCCACGCGCATCCACCAGAGGAAGGGTGAGCCGATCACCAGGACAGGGGTCGCCACGGCCCCGCGCCGGGCCTCGCCGCCCCTCGGACCGCCGCCCGCGACGGCGGCCGATTCGGCGCCCCGCCCGCCGGTGGAGCCGGTCGCTCCGGCCGGGGGCAGAATCGCCCGCCCGAGTGCACGATCGAACATCCGTTCACGGGTCGGAATGTGTCCCGGATGCGTACGGTCCTCCAGCCAGCTGTCGCAGTCCGGGGTCAGCGCTATGGCGGAGGGAGCGGGAACCTCAAGGCGCTCCGCGAGATCACGGACCAGCCGGTAGAGATCGGGAGCGGCCTTCTCCGACACCGCGACGGTAGGGCTGAGGGCGGGCTTGGCGCGCGCGACGACGGCGGCGACAGCGGCGGCGAGCGCCAGCACGGCCACGGCGAGGGTCGTCACCATCCAGCGCGCGACGTTCCACCCCGCGCCGTCGAGATGCCCCGTCGCTCCGCCGGCCAGCAGCACGACGGCGACGGCCGCCGGCAGCAGCGCGACGGCCAGCGCCCTGCCGCGCAGCCGCAGCACGGCGAGCGCGCGGACACGGGCGCCCTGAGCGCCCAGCTCGTCACCGATCCCGGAACCGGACATGGTCGGACCTCACCCCCTCTGCCGTGTCGGCTGCGTTGCTCACTCCCCCACTGTGGCACCCGCCACTGACATCGCAATGCCGGTGGGCCAAGTGCCGGAACGCATGCGCCGCACCCTAGTTGGGCCCCGGAGACCCGTCATCCGGATGGCCCAACCGTCACCCGATGGAATGGCTCTGGTCAAAGCTGCTGACGAGCAGGGCGCAGGGGCTCCCTCGCGGCTCCCCGTACGACGGCGAGCCGTAGCCCTGACGACAGGACTACGGCTCGCGGACGTACACGACTACGGCGAAGAGAGCAGGAGGAACGCGCTCGGGGATGTCCCGGGGAGGACCAGGGGCGCCCCCGGAACGGCCGGCGACGGCCTGCGACGCCCTGCGACGGCCTGGCTGAAGCCGCCCGCCCGGATCAGCCCTCGGAGGCTCCGGCGGCGGCGCGGGCGATGTCCGTACGGTGCTGGGAACCCGCGAGGCGGATCCGGCCCAGCGCCGTGTACGCGCGCTCGCGGGCCTGCGTCAGGTCCTTGCCGGTGGCCGTCACGGACAGGACGCGCCCCCCGGCGCTGACCACCGTTCCGGCGTCGGCCGCGGCGCCCTCCAGCCGGGTGCCGGCGTGCAGGACGTACGCGTCGGGCGCATCCTGGGCCGCCACCTCGTCGAGCCCTTCGATCGGGTCGCCGGTGCGCGGGGTGTCCGGGTAGTTGTGCGAGGCGACGACCACCGTGACCGCCGCGTCGTCGCGCCAGGAGAGCGGGGGCAGCTCCGCGAGGTTCCCCTCGGCCGCCGCCAGCAGGACACCGGCCAGCGGGGTCCTGAGGCGGGCCAGGACCACCTGGGTCTCGGGGTCGCCGAAGCGGGCGTTGAACTCGATGACCCGTACGCCCCGGCTGCTGATCGCCAGTCCCGCGTACAGCAGTCCGGCGAACGGCGTCCCCCGGCGGCGCAGTTCGTCGACCGTGGGCTGGAGGACGGTCTCCAGGACCTCGTCCACGAGCTTGGGATCGGCCCACGGGAGGGGCGAGTACGCGCCCATGCCACCGGTGTTGGGGCCCTCGTCGCCGTCGAGCGCGCGCTTGAAGTCCTGCGCGGGCTGGAGCGGCAGCACCGTCTCGCCGTCGGTGATCGCGAAGAGCGAGACCTCGGGACCGTCGAGGAACTCCTCGATGACGACACGGCCGCAGGCGAGCCCGTGCTCGCGGGCCGCGGCGAGATCGTCGGTCACGACGACGCCCTTGCCTGCCGCGAGCCCGTCGTCCTTGACCACGTAGGGCGGGCCGAACGCGTCGAGCGCGTCGTCGATCTGCTGGGCGGTGGTGCAGACGTAACTACGTGCCGTCGGTACGTTCGCCGCGGCCATCACGTCCTTGGCGAACGCCTTGGAGCCCTCCAGCTCGGCGGCCTCCTTCGACGGGCCGAAGCAGGGGATGCCCGCCTTCCGTACGGCGTCGGCGACCCCGGCCACCAGGGGCGCCTCGGGTCCGACGACGACGAGATCCGCCTCCAGCTCGGTGGCGAGACGGGCCACGGCCGCGCCGTCCAGCGCGTCCACCGGGTGCGACACGGCCACCTCGGCGGTGCCGGCGTTGCCGGGCGCGCAGTGGAGAGCGGTGACCTCGGGGTCGAGGGAGAGAGAGCGGCACAGGGCGTGTTCGCGGGCGCCGCCGCCGATGACAAGGACCTTCACGTGGGGCAGCCTAACCGGGCGGGCGCGCCGGCCCGAGTGCGGGCCGTGGGATGAGACGCCGAACGGCGGCCCGTCATTCGTTCGTGTATTCCTCCACCACCGTCGCCCCCAGCTCGCGGACGATCAGGTCGTGGCCGGAGAGCGCGGAGTCGACGAGATCCGGATCGTCCTCCTCCGCCGTGTCGTCCTCCGGGGCCACGGTGTGCTGCGGGGGCGGTGAGGCGGGTCTGTTGTCGGAGCGCGGCGGCTCGGGGCGGGAGGGGGCGGGCGCGGCGGGGCGCGACGCCTGGGAGGCGGGCGCGGAGCCGGAGCCCGCGCCGGGACCGGGGCCGGGACCGGGGCCTGAGGGGGCGCCGTAACCGCCACCGCCGGACGGGGCTCCCCCGCCGCCACCGGGAGCGCCGTAACCCCCTCCGCCGTACCCGCCGCCTCCGCCACCGCCGGAGGGCGCCGGGGGCGGGGTGCCGCCGGACGGATCGACGATCGCCTCGATCTTCCACTGCACCTGGAACTGCTCGGCGAGGGCCTGCTTGAGCACCGCCTCGCTGCCGCTGCTCGTGAAGTTGTCGCGGGCGCCCGCGTTGATGAAGCCGACCTGGAGCGTCGTCCCGTCGAACCCGGCGACCTGCGCGTTCTGGCTGAGCAGGATCCAGGTGAAGCGGCGGCGGTTCTTGACGGCCTCCAGGATGTCCGGCCACATGTGCCGGACCTGTCCGGCGCCCTGCGCCATCCCCGGGCTCGCCGCGCCCGCGCCTGCACCGGCGCCCGCGGCCGGACCGGCGGCGGATGGGGGCGCGGCGGCGGGCGGCGGGGTCGGCGCGGCGGCCGGCTGGCGCACGCCCGGCCCCGGCGTTGAGGCTTAGGGCCAGCCACCGGGCCGACGCGCAGTC
>NZ_JBHZDA010000045.1:51525-54027 GCF_042755665.1 Streptomyces sp. NPDC059142 | reverse complement strand
CGCGCCCCCCCCCGGGGGGGGCGCCTGCCCGGGGGGGGGCCCCGCCGCCGCCCCCCCCCGCGGCGGGCGGCCCCCCCCCCCCCCGCGGGCCCCCGCACCGCAGCGGACGCGCCCCGCGGGGGCGCGACTGCCCCTGTCGTCGCGCAGGCGCGACGACCCGCGAGCCGATCGTCCCTCACGGCCCGCGCCGGTGGTGCAGCGCCGCTGCCAACGCACGGTCCGCCCTGCGGCCGGACCACAAACTCTCACCAGAAAAGACCAGTTCAGTGACTATCGAGATCACCCACACCCGCCGAGAGGGCACCCTGATCGAGGGGACCAGCCGGGGCGACGGATCAGCCGAGATCCTGCGACTCCGTGAGTACGGTCGCACCCAGCGCCAGCCCTTCCGCTGGAGCAGGACCCTTGACTGCTGGTACCTCCCGCACAGCCGCGACCACGCCACCTACACCCCGTCGCTCGAATTCCTCGCACAGCGACTCCGGGAGAAGGGGTTCGAGGTCACGCTGACCGTCGACAACGCCGACCGCCGGAGCTTCAGCGAGGCAGAGGAGGAGCGCGAAGAGAAGGCCGAGAACAGGGCGGAACGATTCGGTGGGTACGCCGCCAGCGCCGCCCAGTCCTCCGAGGCCGCGCACCGGGAGAGCCACGACATATCCGAGCGGTTCGCCTTCGGTCAGCCGATCCTCGTCGGGCACCACTCCGAGGGCCGCGCCCGCCGCGACCACGCGCGCATGGACGACGCGATGCGCAAGAGCATCAGCGAGCACGACCGCGCCGCCCACTGGAGCGGCCGGGCGCAGGCTGCCGCGAACTACCAGCAGTTCAAGAAGGACCCCGGCCGCACGCTCCGCCGTCTCGACACGCTGCGGGCCGACCTCCGCGCGGTCGAGAAGTGGCAGCGCGGCCAGTCCGCCAAGGGGTTCTCCCGGAACCCGGCAGACCCGGAGCTGGAGATGGAGCACCAGGAGCTGACTGAGGAGATCGCCCACTGGGAGAAGGTCATCAAGGACGCCGAAGCCGAGGGCTTCAAGGTGTGGTCGCGCGCCGACTTCAAGCGCGGTGACTTCGTTTTCTACCGCGGAACCTGGTACGAGGTCCTGCGGGTCAACCCGAGGTCCGTGACCATCCCGCACATCCACAACAGCATCGGCAAGCGCATCGTCCGTGCCACCGGCAACCAGTACGACGACTGGACATGGACCGCCCCCTACGACGGCGTGTCCGGGCGCAAGAGTCCCGACGAGATGCGGCAGCCGCCCCAGGCCCCGGCCACCGAAGCGCAGGAACCAGCCGAGCAGTCCCCGGCGGTCGAGGAACAGGTGCCCGTCGGGAAGCCGACCGCCGCAGCGACCCCGGCCGCGTGGGCGAACTGGCCGGACGGCATGGCGCTGGTGCTGATCGCCTCGAAGGGCTCCAGCCGCTCCCGCAAGCGGCGTGCCCTGTGGGCGATGACCCGCCGTGAAGCACAGGCAGTGTGCGGCGACCCCCGCACCTCCGGCCGCTCGTACATGCTCACCTGGACCGACCAGCCCGGCACCGAGGGCGCCGACTGGGAATGGGTGGACGACAACGGCAGCCACGCCCCCGTCCTCAACGAGTTGAGCATCACCCCGCGCCGCGAGTGGATCGCCGCCCCGCAGGCCCCGGCCTCCGAAGCCGCGTAACGACGCCCCGCCCGCCCCGCCGGCCGAGCGCGCCGGGGCGGGCCCCTCTCTCACCAGACAAGGGCACCACCATGACCACGCAACTCCTCGAACGACCCGCGACCATCACCGTCCCCGACACCGAAGCGGGCAGGCTCACCGTCCCCACGACCGGTGGCAGCAGCACCATCCCGACGTACCGCGTCGGCACCCCCGACATCCAGTGCCGATACCCCGTGATCGTCGGCGAAGACCAGGTCATCGGCCGCGCCTACCGGTGGCACCGAGAGTGGTTCGTCCTCACCACCGCAGGCGAGCGCAACCTTTCCCGCCCGCCCAAGGGAACCCCCGGCACCGACATGGCCGCCGCCCATCTCGCCGAGCAGTACGCCGCCGGTCGGATCGGCGCCATCCCCCTGGACCAGGTGCTTGCCGAGGCCCCCACGCCGTTGTGCGGGCCGGTGCCCCTCCTGCACCCGCGGATGCCGGTCAACGATCGCAACATCGAGGGCGCGCTGATCGCGTTCGCAGGGCTTGCGGCCCACCACTGGCGGGCCATCCTCACCGGATTTCCCGGCTCCGATAACCACTGGCTCGTCCGCTGTGAGCTGTGTGGATGGGAGGGCCTGAAGTTCTGGTCCCACCTGCGCGGGCGCAACGGAGAGCCGCCGAGCGCACGCCGACACAAGGGCGGATGCATCGGACAGGACAAGGTCCGCCGACTGATCCCTGCCTACCACTAGCAGCCCAACCGGGGGCGGCGGGCCCCCCCCCGCCCCCCCCCCCCACACCCCCGACCCCCCCCGCGCCCACCCACCCACCCCCCCCAAGAGCGGCCGCCGGGGCCACCCCACCC
>NZ_JBHZDA010000045.1:48475-51515 GCF_042755665.1 Streptomyces sp. NPDC059142 | reverse complement strand
ACTTACCCTCACCTCCCAAAGAACCCTCCAAACAACAACCACCCAAACCGGGGCCGTCGCCAACGCCCCCCCGCCCCCGCCCATCCCGAAGGACAGCACCGTGTCGACCCACCACACCCCCGAGAGCGTCGTCATCGCGGACACCCCCACCGCCATCCTGGAATGGGCCGCTCGCCACATCGATCACGTCGGCATCCACCAGGGCCCCCATCTGTTTGCCGGTCCCGGCCGTACGGCCACGTTGCCGTGCTGGCCGCGTGGCGCCCTCGAAGTAGCCGCCGGCCACGGTCGGGGAGCCGCGGGCCGGACGTACGACTAGGACCGCATCAATCACGCCCGCGACCAGGCGTTCGCCCTCCTCGCAGAAACCCTCACCGGTCACCCCCTCGACGCCGACGACCCCGCCACCACCACGGCCCGGCACCGCGACGTCATCGACCGGTGGAGCGCAGAGCCCGGCCGCATCGCCGCGGACGCTGCCCGCGCGTTCCGCGCCGCCGCCATCCGTGCTGAACACGCCCTGTTCTGACCCCCGACGCCCGACAGCATCCCGAATCTTCGAAGGCCAGCACGATGGACGATACGAAACAGAACCGCAGCACCACCCAGGCACCGACCCGCCGAGGAGCCGCCACCCCCAGCCGGGACGGCATCCACAGGGTCGGCGTCCCTCTTCACCCCAGGCTCAGCGCGATCGAACTCATCCGCGTACTCCTCGCGGCCCCGCGGGAGACAGACCTCACCACCCTCGATCCCGTACGGGTCCGATCGCTCATCGCCGATGTGCTCACCCACCACGGCTATGCCGTGCTCGGCCGATCGCCGTACTACCCCGAACTCGACCGCCACCAGGACGCCCGCCGTGCCGTGCGCCGCGCGTACGGGCCGCGCTTCCTCGACGCCCCGGACGAACAAGCCGTACTTGCTGATCCGCTTCGTGAAGTGCTCGCCAGCGGGAGCAGGAAGACGTGACCGCGACTGTTTCCGAGCCGACCGGAGCGCGAGCACGGCAGACGTACTACTGGCGGGTGCGCAATGGGCGGATGCGCCAGCCACCCGAGAGCGCGGGACAGGCGTGGCACATCCAGCCGGGACACCCCGGCGGCGCGTACTGCGACCTCGGCCACGAACTGGATCCGCCCGCACACCACGCTCCGACCCTGCTCTCCCGCAGCCGGCTGCTTCGCCGCCGAGGGGACGACCAGGAGGTCCGGGGCGGATGCCTCACTTGTGACTGGGAGGGCCCCATCCACCGAGGCGACGGGTACGGCGACGGCGACAACGAAGCAGTGGAGGATGCCCACGATCACGCGTTCCCCGGCTGGAGGACGCTGCCGCCGATCACTACGGTCAAGGACCGATGGGTCGTACCGCAGAGCCGAAGCCGCTGGGCCCAGCTCACCTCCCAGTACCCAGCGGGCTGGATCGACCAAGGCGCCCCCGTCATGGTCTGGCGCCGGTACCGTCGTGAGGCTCACCTTCCGCCACACACCGGACGCCCCCGGTACGAACTCCGCGTCACCCGGTCACCCAGCGACCGGGGCCGACGCCCCACAGATCAGGGGCCCTCTTCTGATGGCCGCCGTCCTCCGGATCAGGGCCCACCCTCCGAATCCAAAGGTGGTTTAATTACTTCGCCGTCAGCGGAGCGGGCAACCTCAGACCGGCCGCGCGTCCCACGGGGCGCGACGCACCCCAGACAACAGATGACGGCCAGCGCACAAGGGCAACAAGGCGCTGGCCGTCGGTGTCTCTCTCACCAGAAAGACCACACCATGCTATGTGACCGACACCCCGACTGTCCCCAGCCCGGCGACATCGCCCAGCTCACGACGGGTAACAGCATCTGTGCCGACCCCGGCGACAGCTTCGTCATCGTCGAAGACTTCCCGGCGACCGGCCGGCACCTCGTGCTCAACCTGCCCGTCGACCATCCCGGTCGCGCAGACTGGGCCGCGGCCGTCGCCCTGGCCGACATAGCCACCCTCACCCGGCTCGAACCGGCAGGCAGCCGTACGTGGGCGCCGGCCCCGGACCCGGACGACATCCAGTGACTGTGCCGAGCGGTCACGACCGACCAAGAAATGGAGGCGACCGTGTCCCGCAAGACCGGCCGCACGCTCTACTCACGCGCGGACCTGCGCAAGGTCCACAGCATCAGCGAGCCGACACTTCAGAACCTGTGGACCGACCGGGAGAACAACGGGCACCCGCCCGTCGTGGAGACCATCGACGGCGTCATGCACTGGGACGGCGACGTATGGGCAACGTGGCACCACGAGCTTCAGCGGCAGCGCGCCGCAGCCAGCACCACCAACCCGCCGAGGCTCGACGGCAACCCCGAAGAGATGGTCGGCCCTGCCGAAGCGGCGAAGGTCTGCGGGTTCGCGGACTCCGCCACGGTCTCTCACTACGTCAAGAACCCGCCCGAGGGATGGCCGGCGCCGGACGACTGGGACGAGCTTCCGACCCGGCGGCGTCCGAAGTGGAAGCGCTGGAGGCTGTGGCAGTACCTCGCGGAACGGAAAGGCCGCGGTCACGCCGGCGGACGGCCCACCGGCCGCCGCGGACTGGCCTACCCCTACCAGGGAGACGAGCGGCTAACCCTCGCACGGCAGGCCATCGCGGCGAACCCTGGGGCGAAGAACGCCGAGCTGATCCCGCAACTCCAGGGGCAGACGGAGAAGACCTACTCCCGCCCGACCTGGAACCTCATCCTTAAGTCCGCCCGTGAGCACCCCGAGGAGTGACCCGTGCTCGACACCCGCTGTCCGCGCTGCGGCGGCCCGCTTGGGGAACGGCCCGCACGTTCCCGCATGACCGCAGATCGCGGGGTGCGCGTCTGCTCGCCCTGCGGTACGGACGAGGCCGTGCGCGACGGCACCGACCTCCCGCCGGTACCGTTCGGTGAGTGGCCGATCCGCTAGACGCTTAGCGCAGTGAGGGCCGCCCCGGGACCGGCGCGCCGCCCAAAGTGAGGGCCCCCCTTATGAAACCCCCCCGATCGGGTGGGCCCGGTGGGCGGGCCCGCGATACCCAG
>NZ_JBHZDA010000045.1:39376-48465 GCF_042755665.1 Streptomyces sp. NPDC059142 | reverse complement strand
CGTGGCGGTGCGCGACGCCACCGACCTCCCGCGGGTACGGTTCGGTGATGGGCCTATCGGATAGACGCTTAGCGCAGTTCGGGCCGCCCTGAACAGGGCGCCCCTCACATGTTCCTGCCCGAGATTAGGAACCCGGACGTAGCGGTACGGCCTGTGGCGCTTCCTCGTTCTCCTCTGCGGAGTGATCCGAGAGGAACCGCCACAGCCGACGGCGGAGCGCGGCGATGAGCCGCGCTTTGAGCCGGGCTGTCCACGACCGGACACGGCGGATGGAGCGACGCGCCTTATCGAAGTACCACGAGGCCAGCACTGGAAGGGCCAGCAACAGGTACGCAAGCAGCAGGGCAGAGTTCACGAACAACCTCATGCGGGTCTCGGCGCCCCCGCGACGAAGTTGCTACGCGACGAGGGCGAAGTCAGTCGGGCCGGAGAACGGCCAGACCCCTGGAGCTCGTGGGATAGCCGGCACGGTCAGCCGGAGGACACCGCATGGCGAAGCGTCGGTGGGAGGCGGCGCGGCGAAATGGCCGAAGTAGTGGGCGAAGCTGCTGAGGATGTGCAGGGTCAGCTCTAGCAAGGAATCTGCCAGCGCACGCGCGTTCCGGACGATGCTTTCGGCGCTGGAAGCTTCCGTGGCTCGCGAGAGTCGGTTGAGCTGTAGTGCCAGGCCGTCAGCGAGCAGCCGGAATTGGGACGCAGTCCTCCCCTCACCCGCACGACGGCTCGATTTCAGGAGAGGAGCCAGCCGCTGCTGCCCGTCAACGATCCACGTCGAGTCGGACAAGGGCTCGGTCTTCAGACCGTAGTGCAGCCCTGTCGTGATAGACGGCCTACCGTTTGTGCTCTCCGCCGTCCTGAGGAGCGAGAGGGTCAGCTCTCTGGCCGGACCCTCGGAGGTGGCCAAGTCGCCGGCGCGGAGAAAATCCCGGCGGAGCCACGAGTTGATGGCGCGAACGGAGTCGCGGTAGCTCGTCGTCGGAAACAAGACCCACGACTTCGGTGCCAGGCTCCAGGTGGCGGGCTTCATCATGTGGAAGATGACGGATCGCTTCCCTGTCCCCGATGCTTGTGTGGCCTGGGGGAAATGCATACGGACAAGGGCCATCGCCTCAACCACCAACGTCTCGAACGATGCTGGTGGTTGTGTCGGGAAGCGACGGTAGCTCACAGGAATAAGCCTACGTGATCCTCTGCCCCAAAGGCCGGTATCTCGATCGCAGCAGTCCAGGCTGGCCTTTCCGCGTCCAGACAGAGTCGTCCTCAGGTAACAGTGCGATCTGGTCTGCCCTGTGGCCTCCTCCCTGAGAGGCCAACTTGAAATTGAAGGACCAAGGTATCGTCACTTCGTGACGATACAATCGGCAAAGACGACCGGATCTGTCCGAATGGGAACGAAGGGTGAGCGGGTCGATGGGATGGGTAACCATGATCGGCCCCTCCGACGAGCAGGTTGAGTACCGCCTTACCGGGGGGCACGGCTGCGGGAAGTCCACCACGGTCGACGCTTCCCCCCTCATCGCCGCCATCGAGGTCAAGGCCGAAGCCGCCGGTGCCCCCGTCGCCTCCCTGCTCGGATCCCGCGAGGCCAAGCGAGCCTTCTTCCGCGTCCGTGGACTCCTCCGCAGTGAGGGCACGGCACGATTCACCGGGTTCGATGCCGTCGAAGTCGCTGCCGCAGCCGGACTCGACGCCCGCGACCTCTACGGTGAACAGGCCCTTCCTCCACGGCCCGCCGACGGGCAGGTTGACTACCATCTGGACGCCAGCGAACGCCCTCTGGTCTGGATCGGCAACGGCCTTACCGAGTTCGACATCACCCCCGGCAGCGTCCTCGCCCCCGAGCACTTCCAGGCAGCCCGGCGCCTCATGCACGGGGAAGACCCCCGGACCGGGCAGACCCTCGTGGAACCCAAGCTGGCCATCGCGCCGGCCGCTAAACTCCCTGCCGCTCCACTGGCCCGCGCCATCCGCCGCGCCGCCGCCGAACGCAGCGTGAACCCCGTGGCCCTGCTGGACTCCAAGCGCAAACAGGACGCCTTCCGCAGGATGGAGAGCCAGATCCAGCGGTTCGGGGAGTCCCACCGCATCCCCGTCTCCACCGTGCTGAAACTCGCCGACGCCGTCGGTATCGACGCCGTCGACCTGTACAGCGAAGAAGCGTTGGAGAAGGCGGTGGCTGCGGAGGCGGGTGGCCGCCTTGACGCTCGCGCACTGCTGCGCACGGTCGAGGCCCGCGCCACTGAGACTGGGAAGCAGCCCGCCGACCTGTTCACCGCCGCTTCCATGAAGCGGCGATACGCTCAGACCCAAGCCGAAGGCGAACGCCGCCTTCGGGACCTGCCGATGGACGTACGCGAAGCCGTCGCCATGGCCAAGGCGGCGGGACTCGCGCCCGAGGACGTGTGGGACGCCGAGGAGATCAAAGCCGCTCTCCTCGAAGGCCGCGTTCAGGTCGGTAACTTCGGTGCCGACGTCACTCTGGACCTCGCGAAGTCGAAGTCCGCGTTCCTCGCCTACGCTCCCGAGGAGATCGCCGCCCAGGTCGAGGGCATCTACACGGCCGCCGGCCGCGAGTCCATCGGTGCCCTGGAGCGATGGACCGCGTACGCCATGCGCGGCCACCACGGCGGCGGCGACGAAGCAGAGACAGTGAAGACAAGCGGGTTCTCCGGCTGGATGATGGTTCACCGCGCCGCCCGCCCGGTGGACGGCGCCCCGTACGGCGACCCCCACTTCCATCTGCACTTCACCCTGGCCAACATGGTCAAGGGCACCGACGGCAAGTGGTCCACGATGGCCAGCGGGGGCCGCGACCTCCACCGGCACACCCGCGCGACCCAGTCCCTCATGAACGCTCGCATCCGCAGGGATCTGACCGACACGTTCGGCATCAGCTTCCGCCGTGACGAGCGGACCGGCGCGTGGGAGATCGCAGCCATTCCCGAGGCCACGATCCGGCTGTTCAGTAAGCGCGACAGCCAGGTCCGGGACCTCCTGACCAAGCTGGGCATCGACTACGACAGCGCCACGACTCGCGAGCGCACCGCTGCCTCCACCGCGTCCAAGGCAGCGAAGAACGGCGAAGCCACCGGAGTCGAGGACGACGTTCTACGCGCCTACTGGCAGGCCGAAGGCCGCGCCGCCGGTGACGACCCCGAAGCCGTCGCGGCCAGAGCGATGGCGCCGGACCACATGGACCAGAACCCCGGATTGGACGAGCTGTGCGCCCAGGTCTTCGACCCGAAGACCGGCTTGACCAGCCACTCCAAGGAATTCACCCACGCCGCCGCCATCGCCGCCGTGCTGGACGCTCTCCCGTACGGCGTCGCGGACGCCGCCGAGGCCGAACAGCTCACCAACTCCGTGCTCCGGCACGCGGGATACGCGGTCCAACTGAACCCGAAGGGCGCCCAGCACTTCACGCACGCCGACCGGTACACCACGGCGGACGTCGTGGCCGCGGAAACGCTGATCGTCTCCGAGACCACGAACCGTCTCAACGAGCAATCTGCCGTCGTCGGTCGCGACGCGGTCGACATGACCCTGTCCACCGTCGAGGCCCAGTACGGCGGCAGCTTCACATTCTCCGACGAACAGCGTGCTGTCCTCGAACGGCTGCTCACGGCCGGGCACGGAATCGACGCAGTCGTGGGCATCGCCGGATCTGGCAAGACCACGATCATGAACACCGCGCGGCAGGCATGGGAGTCCCACGGCCTCGTCATCGCCGGCGCGAGCACCGCAGCCGTCGCCGCCGCGAACCTCAAGGCCGAAACGGGCATCGAGTCCCGCACCCTCGCATCCTGGCTCACCGGCATCCGCAACGGCGGCCCCGGCCTCACCGGCGTTGACGTCCTGGTCGTGGACGAAGCCGCCATGTGCGATGACCGTGACGTCGCCGAACTCCTAGCCCACGCAGCGCAAACCGGAACGAAGGTCGTCGGCATCGGTGACCCCAAGCAGCTGCACTCGCCCGGCATCGGCGGTTCCTTCGCCGCGGTGCATCACCTCGTCGGCGGACTCCGCCTCAACGAGAACTTCCGCCAGAAAGACGCGATCGAACGCAGGGCACTGGAACTGTGGCGCGACGACAACCGTGTAGAAGCACTCCGTACCTTCGCCGGCACCGGCCGCGTGCACGCCCTCGCGGACAAGGACGCCACCCTCGCCGCGATGCTCACCCTCTGGGCCGACAAGCGCACCGTGCACACCGATGACCACACCGCTGTGCAGCAGCTCCTCATGCTGGCCACCACCAATGAGATCGTGGACGAGCTGAACACGGGAGCCCGCGCACTGCGGAAGGCAAACGGCGACCTCACCGGTCCCGAGTACGCGTACGCGCTACCCGGCGGTGGCGAGCTGACGCTGTCCGTCGGGGACCAGGTTCTCCTTCGGACCAACGACTACCGAGGCAAGAAGAGCCGTGGCGAAAACGAGGACGTGCTGAACGGATACCGCGGAATCGTACGAGCCGTGGACGACGCGCGCCGCGTACTGGTCGAGTGGCGTGAGAAGACCACCGACGGCCCCCGCGACGTAGCCGCATGGGTTGACGCCGACTACATCGCACAGGGCGGACTCAGCCTCGGATACGCGATCACCGGCCACAAATCCCAGGGACTCAGCGTCCAAGAAGCCCTGGTCTACGGCCCCGGCGCACAGGCGAATGCCCTCTACACGATGATGTCGAGGGACAAGAAGGAAACTCACCTCTTCCTGCCACTGTCCGTCTACGAGAGCGACGCCGACCGTGCCCGCCACGGCGACACACTCACCGAGCAGGAACAACTTGACCGCGCGGTCGCGGGCCTTGTCCGTGAGATCGAGAACGGTACCGAGGAGCGCATGATCCTCACCGAACTCCCGAAGGGCGCCGTCCCTGCCAACGTCCGACAGGAAGTAGCCGACCTCCCGACCCCGCAGGCTCCCAGAAGCGACGGCACGTACGAGGCCGACGACTCTGAGGTCGCTCCGCGCCCCGAGGACCGACGTACCACGAGCGTGCCGGAGGCACCTGCGGCGCTGCCTCCGGACACGGCCCCGAGCATGGAGCTCTCGTACGCGCACCTCAGCAAAGCCGCCCTGCGCGACGCCGTGCGCAAGGCCGCCACGGCCGGGCGCGCCACCAGGGCGGCGGCCGAGGAAGCGGAGGCAGCCGCCGACCGTGCCGGGCAGCAGGCCGCTGCTGGATTCGGTTCCCATGCGCTCGCGTTCGCCCGACGACAGCAGGATGTCGCGCACCGTGCTGTGGCGATCCGCGAAGTCCAAACGCTGGGAGTGCTCGTCGCCGGACGAACCGCAGCTCTGCGCGATGTCGAGGCACGTCTCGAAGGGTTCGAACAGCAGCTGGCTGCCGTTGGTCGATTCAGGCAGCCAGTCCTGCGCGGGGGCGCCCGATGTATGGTCGAAGCCGATCGCGACGAACTGCTTCGCGGGCACGGAGACGCCACGCGTGCACTGGAGCAGTTGAACGGGCGGTTCCGTGACGCGTCCGAGTTCGCAGGTCCCGCAGCGGAGTTCGACACGGTGCTCATCGAGGCAAACATGCCTGATCAGAGCAAGGCCGCGCTCCGTCGACAGGCCCAGGACAAGGACAACCGCGCCGTCGATCGGCTTCGTGCCGAGGCCGTCGCCCTACGTGGCACCGCCAACGGCGCGGCCCACCGTGAGATCGGCCTACGGGATGAACTCTCCGTGCGAACTCGGTTGAACACACACTCGCCCGAGGACCTGGAGAAGCCTGAGCATCGACGAGCAGGGCGACCCGCAGCTCCGTACGCCGGCATCGCGAATAGTGCCGAGGACCCGCAGCCGCACGATGAGCCGGAGGCTCCTATGTCCGGGCCGTGGCGGTGAGAAGGCGGCGGGATCAGTGAGCTTCTTCAGCGTTGCCGCTCCAGGGTGAGGATGGCCTCGGTGATTGACGTCATGTGGTCGGGGCTGCAGCGGGATCTGCGGAAGATCCGCCAGGACTTCAGGCGGGCGACGCCGAGTTAAACGGGTGGCCAGGGCTCGGTCGCGGTCGCTCCTCCGCCGGGAAGGAGACGGGCGGCGGGCGGCGGCTCGGGGACCTTGCGCTTCGCGCGCGTGGCCCGGTCGCCACCAATCAGGTGCCGGTTGTCGAGCAGGGCCTCGCAGTCGTTCTCCGCGACATCCTCGTACGGTCGTCGGCAGTTGCGGCAGTAGACCTCAAGGGCGTCCACGCGGGTCCCGACCTCCGTGGTGAAGCTGCCACGGAAGTCGGCGACCTTGGCGATGCGATCCTCGACCTTGATCTCGGCCGCGATGATCCAGACGTGCGCGAGGGTCTCCTGCTCCCACTCCTCGACAGCGGCCGGTGGCGTGGGCTCATCCAGGGGTTCAGCATAGAGGTCTGCGAACGGCTCGAAGAAAAGCTGCTCGCTCACGTCGAGAACGGGGGTCGGCACAGTCTGGGTCCTCTCCTGGCGACCTACATCAGGTCCAGGCCAAGCGTCAACGCCCGGCCTGCCTCTGGCTTTATCGCGCAGTAGTGATGGCACTTGTCGACGGGTTTGGGAGGCGCCCCGAACCACGGTCGGGTGATGTTGATGAGTTTGGGAGGCACGGCGGCTCTTGCCAGGGGAGCATCGGGATGCTCTTGGTGAAAGGTGCTGGTCATGCCCCGGATGTCGAAGGTCGAGCTGTACGCGGCGATCCGGCGTGACCATCGCGGCGGCATGTCGATGCGGGAGCTTGAGAGCAAGCACGGCGTGACGTGGCGGACGGTACGGAAGGCGCTGGACTCGTCCTGGCCGGAGCCTCGTAAGAAGCTTCCTCCCCGGGCCACCAGGCTGGATCCGTACAAGCCGGTGATCGACGAGATCCTGCGGGCGGATCTGGACGCGCCGCGCAAGCAGCGGCACACGGTGACCCATATCTTCCACCGGCTTGTCGCCAGGGCCGGGTGACCTCCTGGTCGGTCGCCGATCTCGACGGTCAGCTGCCCTGACGGGCGGCTGACCGTCCCGCTGATGACACTCGTTGCGCCCCCTGCTCGGTGGATCTCCGCACTCGTTTTCGACAGTGCCAATGAGGTTCTGTGCGTCAGCCCCAGTTGTGATCTCCAGTGAAGCCGTCGATGGACTCGCGCAGGATGTCCGCGTGACCCGCGTGGCGAGCGACTTCCTCAAGCATATGGATCAGTGCCCAGCGCAGTGACACGGTCGCGCCGTCGAAGAACGCGAATGCAGTGCCGGTGGCGTCGATGGCGAGGCTCTCGATCGCTTCGTCCGCGGCGGTCCGGGCACGGGCATAGAAGTCCAGGATGTCCTTGGCCGGTTCGTCATCGGCTACGTGCCAGTCAGATGCCCCGTCGCCTTCGACTTCGAAGGGAAGGGGATCGCACTCGCGGTCGAACGTCAAGCAGAACCAACCGAGTTCAGCACCGGCGAGATGCTTGAGCAGCCCGAGGAGGCTCATGCCCGACGGGGCTACCGGGAGGCGCAGTTGGTCATCGTCGAGGCCCTCAAGCTTCCAAAGCATCGCGTCGCGGTGTCGATCTAGGGCGATGCGCAGGCTTTCCTTCTCGCCGCCGGTAAACGGCACGTGTTTGACCATGCCCAGACCCTAGTGGCTGAAGCCACGACACGGCGGTGCCGTCATTTCTCCTCAACATTGACGTACCTATTGATCACTAACTGCCTCCGGAAACCATCAACAAACGCTGTTCCTTGAGATCAACGAAGCCACTGCCTCTATGGACGGAGTCAGAGAGCCAGGCGTTACACCACGGGGCCTTGGGCATCGGTCACGGAGCGCTTCGCACGTCGAGTCGTTCGCTTCGGGTGCCGCGAACGGGGTGTAGTGGGCGGGCGGGAGCATCGTCGGACGATTGTCCGAGCAAGTTACGGGTGGCCGACGCTCCGGCGAATGACGCCGTCGCTTGTGTGCAGGGCCGCCGCGAGTTGGTCGCTCAGATCTACAGGTAGGGTTCCGGTTTCGAGTCCGCAGGCGCGGAGGAGAGCGTGGTCATCTTGCGCCTGCTGATCGGTTGCGAGGGCCATGTACAAGGGATGTGCCAAGGTCTCCCGGGCGGCGTATCCGTCGCTTGTTGCCGTCGTCCGGTGGTGCAACTGCTCGACTACTTGGCGCGCGGCTGGATCCTCGGTGGAGGCGATGATGTCCAGCACTGTGAGGCCGAGTCTCGTGTTGAAGACGGTCATGCCCAGCTCGTTCGTTCGGCCGAGGTAGGTGGTCACCAGATCTTGTACCTGGTGGTGGACTGGCTGGCCGGCGGCCCGGCGGCAGAAGACCGTCAGACAGTCGGTGATGGCGTTCTCCCAGGCTTCACCGGGCTGCGTGTGGGCCAGGACCTCGTCGGCGGTGGCGGTGTCCCCGGTAGTGAGAGCGGCGAGGACGGCGACTTGGCGGCCGTCGAGCATCCGTTGCCCGATGCCACGGTGTTCTTCGATGTGGGCGAGTGCTTCGGTCCAGCGTCCGGTGGTTGTCAAGGTGCGTGTCCCGTCGGCGAGGAGGACTCGCCACAGCCAGGCGCGTACCTCGTGGCGGTCGGCGCTCGCGGTGAGGTTGGCGGGGACGGTGATGCCTTCGAAGGCAGCGGCGGTCCCGGTGGTGACGGCGTCGTACAAGGCGAGGAGGTGGTGGCGGCCGTCGTCGGGGTGGCCGGCGCGGATCTGGAGGCGGGCCAGGTTGACGACGGGTTCGAGGGCACGGATCGCGGACATGCCGGGCAGGGGGCAGGCGTGGAGGTAGGCCGCGGCGTGCTGGTGGCACATCGAGCGGGCCAGCTCTGGAACGCCGAGGTCGGAGGTGATGAGGGCGGCCTGGTTGTAGACCGTGGAGGCCAGGCCCTGATCTGCTTTGTCCGCTGCGGTGGCGGCCAGTTCCGTGAGGCTGTTCACGCGTGCGGGCAGGGGGAGGCAGGCGGGTCGGAAGCGGGCGACGAGCGGAAAGCGCTGGGCTGTGGGGCCGCGCGGATCCATGGGGCCTCCCGGGGGCGAGAACGGAGAGGTGCCGGAGACGTGGGGGGGCGAGAGGGGGGTGTGTGAGGGGCTCAGCGCGGGGTGGGGTTGGTGTTGTTTGGGAGAGACGAATGAAAGGTGGGC
>NZ_JBHZDA010000045.1:0-39366 GCF_042755665.1 Streptomyces sp. NPDC059142 | reverse complement strand
CGCGGCCGCGCGCGCACGCGGGGGGGGGGGGGGCCGGGCGCGCCAGTGGGGCGCCCCGGGGGGGCCCCCGGGGGGGGGGCCGGCCGCGGGGGGCGCGGGGGGGGGCGCCCCCCCCCCCCCCCCTCCGCTGGTGCGAGGGGTGTTACTGCCAGTCGACGATGACTCGGTTCAGGGGGGTGTCGAGGACGAAGCGGCCGGGACGTGCTTCGGGAAGGGGTGTGTCGAGGGTTTGCAACTCGAAGGCGGCTTCCCGGCCGCGGTACTCGCGGTCCCAGGTGCGGATGGCGTCGGCGACCTTGGCGGCCAGGGCGTCACTGCCGGGGCCGTGGCCGATGACGCCGAACTCCCAGAGCTTGCCGCCCTCGGGTGTCTTCTGGTCGGAGAGGCGGCGGGCGAGGTAGGTGAGGGCGCCCTTGTCGACGGCGGCCGTCGATGAGGGGTAAGGGTCGTGGGTTAGCAAGGTTCCCTTGGCGGCCTGCGGGAAGTGCATCCGGACCAGGCCGGAGGGCACGGTGCAGGAGACGAACAACTCCATCCACTCCGGTGATTCCATGGCGCGGACCGTCATACCGGTCCACTCCTCGGTACGCGGCTGTTCCAGAACGCCGGCGAGGGCGTCGGCGTTGATGTTCTGGCCCGTGGGCGCGTGGAGCCGTACGGTGCCGTCCGTGCTGAGCGGGATGTCGCGACGGTCGTCGTCGGCGATGCCCCGGCGCAGCGGCATGAAGGTGTTCATCTCGCTGCCGTGGGAGACCCACCGGCCGTCGTGCTTCTCGTAGACGATGGAGCGGGAGACGCTTCCCTTGAGCCGCTGGGGGGTCACGAGCCGGCCGCCGGGGGCGAGCTGTTCGAGCCAGGCGTGCGGGATGCCGTGCGCGCCGACGGTGGCGATGATCCGGTCGTACGGGGCGCCTTCGGCGTGTCCGAGGGCGCCGTCGCGCGTCACCGCGTCCACGTTGGTGAAGCCGGCTGCGGCCAGGTGCGCGCGGGCTCCTTCGACCAGGTCGTCGTCGACGTCGATGGTGGTGACGTGGCCGCTTTCGCCGACGAGGTGGGCGATCAGGCCGGCGTTGTAGCCGGTGCCGGCGCCGAGTTCGAGGATCCGCTCGCCGGGCTGGGCGTCGAGCTGGTCCAGCATGAGGGCGACGATGCTCGGCTGGGAGGCGCAGGAGATCGACGTGCCGTCGGCGTCGTATTTGATGTCCACCACGTTGTTGGCGTAGGCGGCCTCAAGGGTCGCGTCGGGCACGAAGAGGTGCCGGGGCACGGCGCGCAGGGCCGCCTCGACGGCGGGCGTGAGGTGCTGCTGATTCTTCTTGAGCTGGTCGACCAGGGCGTTGCGGAGCCGTGAGGCGTCGGCTTCGGAAGTGGCGATGGTGTTCGTGTTCACCGCGCTGACGCTAGCGGCCGAGGCTGGAGCTCCGGCTGATGAAGGGGTGTTTTCACTCGATCCCATGACTGTCTCTTTCGCAAGGTGTGACAGGGCGTGTTGGTCTTCGTCGGAGAGACCGCTGCGGTTGGCGTGGAAGAGCACGTGGTGCGCGAGGACGGCGCGCAGTCCGCGGGTGAGCCCTCCCTTCGCGGCGTGGTCGGCGAGGGCCGCGCCGGCGTGTTCGAAGGCGGCCACCCACTGGGCGTGTCCGTCGAGCGGGCCCCCGGGGCGGCACAGAGCGGGGAGGCTGGCGGTCATCAGCGTGTGCATCGGCGGGGTCAGGGCGGCGGCCCTCTCCCGGGGCATCGGTCGGGCGGCGGCTGGGCGGAGGGTCGCGTACTTCGCCCAGACGTCGCCCTGCTCGAACCAGTCCAGACCGGCGGCCCGCATCATCGCGGTGGCCAGGAGAACCGCGGTCTCGCGGCGGCCGAGGTGTCCTGGGCCGGGCGGGTAGGTCAGGAGGTGGCGGATGTCGGCGTGAAACAGCTCGTGTGCGACGTCCATGGCGTACTGGCCGCCGAAGGCGGCCGACTCGGGCTCGTAGATGCCAGGCGCCCAGGAGCGGACCGTCCCGTCGTCAACGAGGTCACTCAGAAGCCGTTCAACGAGCGGGGACGGCCCGGATGCCAGGTAGCGCAGGGGCCAGGGCTGCTTGTTCATGAACCACCAGCAGGTGATCTGCCCGGCCGCCTCAGCCGCCAACAGCGCGGGGCCGATGCGTTCGGTGATGGCGCGCTGCGCGCTCTCGCGGTTGGTGAAGACGACGTTGTGCTGGTGCCAGTCCGGGGGCATGGGGGAGTCCTTGGGTCGGCGGTATCAGGCGATGAGCAGACAGGCGTCCCACGTGGTGCGGGGCGGCGTGCGGGTGGCGGGCGCCAGGAGCGCGAGGGCGATTCCGGCGGCGCCGTCGAGGTACCCGGGGCCGGCTTCGCGCACCACGGTGGCCGCGGCGGTCGCCGGGTCGGTGCCGGGCGGGCAGATCGTGGCGAGGAGAGCTGGAATGAGGGCCTGGAGCTGTCCGGCGGTTGAGGGGTGGGCGTCGGCTGCGGTCCGGGCGGCGATGTGGGCGAGGCCGGCGAAGCCGTGGCACAGGCCGTCGTCGGTGGTGGCCTTGAGCTGCGCGGCGTCGGTGAGGGAGGCCACCAGCGCGTTCTCCGAGTCCAGGCGACGGGGAGTGTCGCCCAGGGCGAGCGCGGCGAGCTGCTGGGCGCGCGCCAGGCCGGCGGTGCCGTAGCACCATGACGGCCGCCGTGGTGTGGACGGGGCGAGTTGACCGGAACGCAGTTCCTCGCGGGTGACCCAGTACGGCCAGGCCGGGCCGCAGCCGCTCTCCTCCCGCCAGCGGTCGAGCCACACGAGGATGGTGTTCATCGCGTCGTGGTGTCCGTCGACGACGGTGCCGCGCCGGGCGGCGAGGGCCAGGAAGGCAAGGACGCCTCCGACGCCGTGCGCCATACCCGAATTCGCATGCCCGCCAGGGAACCGGCCGGTGTCGAGCCGGCCCGAAGGTGCCGCAGGGGTCCACCAGCCCGGCAGGGCCACGCCGTTGTGGATGACCGGCTCGGTCAGGCGCACACAGTAGTCGAGGGCCGTCCGGACCGTAGCGCTGCCCGGGTTGCGGCGCAGGAGGTAGGTACCGTAGCCGGACAGCCCCCGGATCGCGTCGAACTCCGCGGTCTCGGGGAGCCGGCCCGCGTCAAGGCGACGGTGAGCAGCCGCGAGATGTCGCAGGACGTCCCGGGCGATCTGATCGTCCAGCGTGGTCAGGGCGCGTTGGTAGGAACCGGGCAGGTGCTCGGCGGCGCAGGTGAGGACGTGGGCGAAGGCGGGCGCCCCGTAGAAGGGGTGGCTGTCGGCTCCGCTGGTGAACGGCTGCCGGGCACAGGCCGTGAGCCAGGCGTGGGCACGGTGCCACGGTGCGAGGCCGGCGGCGGCGCGTTCGATGTGCAGCAGCGCGATCCCCGGGAGACCGTAAGCGAGGTGCTGCCGGTCCTCGGCCGTCGTACGGGAGCCCAGTGGCGCGGTGTCGGGATCAGCCAGGATGTCGGCCAGGGCCGTGGAGAGCGCGGCAGCGGGAGCGGTCACGCGCGTGTCTCCTTGCTCTTGCCGGTACGGCTGGACCAGGCCAGGGCGGCGGCACGCGCGAGGTAGAGGCAGATCTCCTCCTCGGGGAAGTTCACGGCCACGTGCCGGACGAAGTGCGTGTGCAGCAACGAGCCGAGCACGTCGTCAAGCGCGATACCGGTGGTGTCCGGGCCGGGCAGATGCGGCCGGTACGCGGCGAGCGCGGCGTCGCGCTCGGCCCAGCCGGCAACGATCGCGGCGCCACCCGGCTCGGCGCGCAGCGCCGCCCAGCCGTCGGAGGGGTCGGCGAGCCGCACGGCCTCAGCGAACTGCTCGCGGGGGACCGCCCTCGGGGCCGGGGCCGGTACGTGGCTGATCAGCCATCGCATGCCGGCCTTGACGCTGCCGAGGAACGCGCTGGTGATCGCGACGGTGTGCGCGGCCACCAAGGCACGGTGGTATGGGCGCCGCTGCTCTCGAAGCTGGGTGACTATGGCGCGCGAGTCCGCCTGGAAAACCTCCTCGGCGGCGTCCCACGCATCACCGGAGCCCCACCGGCCCATCTCGCGGTAGGACGTGGGGAACCGCAGATCCGACGCCAGCCCGGCCGCGCGCAGCTCTTCCGCCCAGACCGCGATCTTCGCGGCGGGCTCGGCGAACGCGCTGGGGTCCGGCAGGGCGATGCGCAGACGCAGGTGCTGATCGGGATCGCGGAAGCGGACATACCACCACGGCGGCCCGCCGAGGCGTTCGAGAAGGTCCGGCACATACTGCGCCAGGAGGGTGTCCTGGCGGCGCGGGTCGCCGTAGACCGAAGCGAGCAGCACGGTGGAAGAGGCGGGTGTTTGTATCTGAGCAGGGGAGAGCGTTCGGGCAGCGGTGGGCGGCGGTAGCGGCGGCCACCCGGGGGTCCGGGTCGCCTTGAGCGGCAGCACCACTTCGTGGGCGCGGCCGTCGCACCAGCCGTACGCCTGCGGGGCCGGTGCTTCGTGGAGGACGGCCGTACCGGCGCGGTCGAGGTGCCGGCGCAGCAGCGTCCGGTTGCTGGCCTGGTCGAGGTCGAGGAAGAGCCGCCGGTCACCCTCCACGAGGAAGACGCGATGCGGGGCGCGCCGTCGTGCCCGCCAGTCCTCCAGAGCGGCATCCCAGCCGGAGGGGCGATCAGGCCCCGTGAGATCGCCCGCGGCCAGGCGCCAGCGCGCGGGGGCGAGCACCGTGCGGCCGTAGCGCAGTCGCGGCAGGAACGGCATCGCCTCGGCGGCACCCCAGTCGAAGACGGTGACCTGGGCGCACTGGGCGCGGGGCAGTTCGGCGAGGAACCGCACCAGGGGCGGAGTGTGGGTCTGGAGGTTCAGCGCGTGCATCCCCACCGGCTCGACGCGGTGGCCGCGCCGCGGCGCGGCCAGATACATGCGACGGCCGTCGCAGCCCACCATCACCTCTTCGGGCGTGAGTACGTGCTCGGCCGCCGCACGGTGCTCCTCCACGCTGAGCAGGGTGGGAAGGACCTGTGGGGTACGGGTGACGTGGGCGCTCTCCGGGCGCAGGGGCGGGAACGAGAGCTGTACGGGGACGGTGTCGGCATCCACGGCGGGCAGGCTGGACAGTTCGCCGCCCAGTGCCGTGCGGTCGTGGGGGGCCAGCACGCTGAGGAAACGTCCGCAGGAGACGCCCGCGCCGCGCGAGACGCTGACGACTTCCAGCCGGAAACGGCCGCGCTCCAGGTCCTCGGTGCTCGCCGCGTACACGCGCACGCCGAGCTCCAGGTGCGGCGGGACGCGCGGGGCGTCGGGGCCGACGTCCAGGTCCGCGAGTGATTCGTCGGTGAGGACGACTTCATCGCGGCCGTCGAGAGCGGCGCTCTGCGCGATACGCACCAGAGCGTCGTCCCGGGAAGTGAGCCGAGGGCGCGGCGGGCCGGCCGGGGTGCCAGGGTATCCGTCCGGGAAGCCGATACCGCTGTCCGCGACGACCTCATTCAGCGGCACCATCGTGCCGATGCCGTACCTCTCGTAGAACCTCTGGTGATACGAGCCCCAGGCAGCGGTGCCGTACGGGCGGGCGCATATCCGTGTGAGGGCCCAGGCGGCGTGCTCGGCCTCGCGCGCGACCGCGTTTGGTAGGACGAGGCTGGCGTCCAGTCGCAGGTCGAGCGCGAGGGGGTGACGGCGCAGCCCCGGTACCAGGGCCCGCATCCGACGAGCCACGTGCTTGCGAGCTGAACGGGTCCTGCACGTCAGCAGATCAGTCCGGATCGCGTGCAGTTCGCGCACCATGGGCGCGACGGGGCTCACCTCAGCGGCCCCGGCGGCGTCGAGCTGGTCGAGAAGATAAGCGAGGGGATCAGTCTCGGTGCTGGGTGCTTGCAGCGTGGTGAGCAGGACGCGCTGCCGGAGCAGCCCCACGACGAACTGCTGCACCCGTTCCGGTGCGGTTCCGGGGAACTCGGCGGTCAGCTTGCCGACGAGAACGTCAACGCGGATGGGCGTCCGGCTCGCCGTGACGACCGTCCGGATGGGGCCGGTGAGGCCGAGGGATGCCTCAACGGTGAGGGCTCCGTCTCCCGTGTCGGCCTCCTGGTAGGGGACGATGAGCCGGTCTCCGCGGACACTGACGGTGTTGTTGACGAGCACGTTCAGCCGCTCCAGCAGCGCGGTGCATGTCTCCAGTCGCTGAACGACGGCGGCCAGCCACTCGGCTCCGGCACGCACGGTGACGATGTGCTGCCTGCCCCATTTTGAGTGCGTGTGAGGGCCGATCGTCGCTGTGGTGACCCCGGCGAACAGACCGAACGGAGTCGCACGGTACTCGGCCCGCAGGAGATAGCGGGCCACGGACAAGGCCGCGCGCCGCACATCCCGGGCCGCAGGCTCCTCAGCGGCGCATAATGCCTCAACCTGGGCAGCAAGTGCAGGTGTAGCGTGTTCCAGTGCTTCGGCGATGTCGCTGACGGCCCAGATCTTGCGCAGCCATTCCATGCGGTCCGCGGTGGCGGTGGAGCAACGGTCGTCAAGAGCCGGCGCCTTCGCGCCGGTGGAGATGTGTTGAGCTATCGCGCGCACGAGCGCGGTAGTGCTGGCTTTGAACGGCGTAGCCGAAGCGGCCACCGCTACCTCCCGGAAACGGCAAAGAGGGACGGGGCCGGTGCCGCCGCGTACGGGACGCTGGCGGCACCGGCTTGGAAGCAGCGCCGTGGGTCAGGCGACGCCGGTGGTGCAGGCACCGCAGGTGCTGCCGCAGCCGTCGTTGGTGACGTTGGTCAGGCTGCCGCTGTCGGCCACCTCTACCAGGGAGACATCGAGGTCGAAGCCGTCCGATGGACTGTCCATTTGCTGGGTGGTGTTCGGGATGGCGGTGTTTGCCATGACTCTCAACTCCATTTCAATCGTGGTGGATTGTTCTGGGTTGCACACGCCAAGAAGTCGGCCGCTGGAGCGTAGCCGCAGGGCTACCCCGGGAGGGGACTTCCTGGCCACCCCAGCACGCAGGGGCGGTTGGCCCGACCGAGCTGGGAAGAAAAGGTCCGATCACGCGCACAGCGCGTTCTCCGACGTCTGGATGAGCGCCCGTTCCAGCCGGGTGCACTGGAAGCGGTAGACAATCAGGCTGTCCTTTCTGTTCCAGATCGTGTGATCAATCTGCGAAGCGGTGCGGTCAGATAGCCTTCCGAGGGCGCGAGCTGCCATTCCCGATGACTGGGTCGCCTGGCTCGCGCGTTCGCAGGGGCGGGTCAGACCGTGTCGACAGGACGGTCAGGTGCTCGCTGGATTTGCGGGTCCTGGGGTTGGCTCCCGGGGGTCACCACCGCAGTCCGATCTTGGCGAGGGCGGCGATGCGTTCGGGGGTGAGCTTGCCCTCGCGGCATTGGGCGCGCTGTCTGTAGACCCACGATCCGAGACGGATGGGATCGGGGCCGGCTGTCTTGTGGTCGGTGGGTACATGCAGATGACCGTGGGCCTCGTAGTAGTCGGCCGCGGCGTCGAAGCTGCGCTGCCACTGGTAGTCGTAGACGGACCACACCATGTCGAGGCGGTTGAGTTCCTGGCGCCGTTCGGGTGACTGCTTGTTGCGCGTACAACGGAGCCAGGTGATCCATTGCCCCAGGGAAACAGGGGGGTCGTCGTCGGTGACGAAGTCTTTGGGAACGAGCAGGTTGCCGTTCTGTCTGTGGTAGGTGCGGGCGGCGGTGAGGTTGCGCTGCCAGGCGTCCTCCTGCACGCTCCACACCATGCCGATCGCGTCGAGAGCGGCCCTGCGTTCAGGGTCCAGGCGGAACCCTCCGGTCGAGCTCCGCAGTCCCCGGATGAACGCCCCCAGGTCGACGGGATCGGGACCCTCGGTCATGTGGCCGCGGGGGACGCGCAGATGACCGTTCTCGCGGTAATAGTCCTCGGCCGCAGTGAATTGGCGTTCCCAGTTGTCGGCCCGGGGAGCCCAGATGATGCCGAGGTCTTCGAGGCGCTTCCTGCGGCCGGGCTGAAGCTCGCCGTTGGCTTCGGACACACGCTGACGGGAGAGCCACTCGCCCAGTCGCAGCCCGGCGGGTGTGGTGTGCGGCTGGGGAATGTCGAGGTCCCCCTGGGCCTGCCGGTAGACCTGGGCGGCGCCGTAGTACTCCTCCCACGCGGGAGTGGTGGTGCGCACGGCACGGGCCGTGATCGCGGCGGCGAAATGGGGCGGGACCTCGATTCCGTTCACCTTCAGCCAGTCCGGCAACTCCCGCACCGGGCCGGTGCGCTGGTAGCTGCTGGTTCCCAGCCTCAGACGGGAGCGGTCGAGCTGCTCTCCGAGTGCCTCGTCGTGAGCGCGCAGGGCCCGCGCGATACGCCACACCTGACGGAAGTCCGAGCCCTCCAGAGCATCCACCGGATCCTCGTCAGGTCCGAGAAGGATCGGGACGATGATGGAGGCGGTCTTGCTCTGCCGGCCGCCCAGCCGCATGGCCCGGCCCAACGCCTGGATGATGTCGATCACCGATTCGCGCGGGTCGAGGAAGGCGATTCCGGCGACTTCCGGCGTATCGACGCCCTCGGTCAGGACACGCGCGTTGGCCACCACGACCAAACCGGCCTCATCCCCGCGCAGCCGGTCCAGCACCCCGCGGCGCTCCACCACACCCTGGCCACCGTGAACGTGCCCGGCCCACACCGAAGGCGCCGCGATACCGTCCTCTCCAAGCAGCGGCGCAACGGCCGGTAGGGTCTTGGCGAACCACTCCGCGTCCGCAACCCGCCCGTGATATGTGATCATCCGGCTGATGTCGTGCTGCTCCGCCGCCCGCAGCACCGCTATCTGGCGCGCCAGCACCTCCACCGAAACTGCGGAACGCCCTACCTGGTAGTGCCGCGCGCCCTGTTCGGCGGCCAGTGCGCGGACCTCCTCAGAAGTGGTGACCGCGATGATGAGCTGGTAGTCCGCCAGTAGCCCCAGCTCCGCCGCTCGGGCAAAGGACATCTTGAAGCTGACGGGCCCATAGACCTTCTCGTCGTCCATGCTGACAGAGAGGTCACCACGGCCGGTGTCGCCATGATCGGCCACGATCTTCGGGGTCGCCGTCAGGTACAACCGCCGGCCCGCAGGCAGCAGGGCATCGTCGTGAACCCGCGCCCAGGACTTGGCCGCCGCCCCCGCCGTACGGTGCGCCTCGTCCACGATCATGAGGTTCCAGGGGCGGAGGCCGTGGTCCGCGTGGGCGGACTCCAGGACACGGAGCCCCGCGTAGGTGCTGACCACCGTCACCCGGCCGGGGCCTGCGGTCAGGTGCGCGAGGTGCTGCGGGCTCGTGGTTACGGCGGCGCGTTCCGCCTTGAGTTCCTGGCCGCGCGCGTCCATCACTCCGGTGTCCGAACACAAGGCGACGACACGGCCCAGAGCGTCACTGCCGTGTGCCTGCCGCCAGGCGTGGAGGGTCTGGCCGACCAGTTCGATGGTGGGGACCACCACCAGCACCCGGTGGTCGGCCGACAGCTCGATGCGCTGCGCGATCTCGCTGCCCACACGCGTCTTACCCGTCCCACAGGCCATCACCACGGTGGTGCGCTCGGTCTTGGCCAACGTGGTTAAGGCGGCGTCGACCGCCTCGCGTTGATGGGGCCACAGCTCGGGAGCGGACAGGCCGGGAGTGGACGACATGCAGCGGATCCTTAACGGGAGCGAGGGGGGAAGGTGTCTGGCTCTGCGCCGGGTGATCAGGGCTGGGAAGCCTGGGCAGTCCCGGCGCAGGGCGGTGGTCTCGTCGGTGGCGAGGAGACCCGGGGGATGTCAGGCCGTCGTGAGGGCCTGGTGGAGTTCGGTGTCGGTGATCGTGTGGTGGTGGGTGTCGATTTCGTGCTGGAGGGCGGTGGCGTAGTGGGTGATGACCGGTTGGGTGAACAGCTCGATCGCGAGGGGACTGTCCTGGAAGGCGGTCAGGGCCTCGGTGAGGGTGCGCGGTACGGACTGGGTGTCGGGGGCGGGGTGGTAGGCGTTGCCGGTGTGCGGTTCGGGGAGGGGGAGCCGGTGCTCGACGCCGTGGCGGACTGCTGCGAGTACGGCGGCCAGGGCCAGGTAGGCGTTGGCGTCCGCGCCGGCGAGCCGGATCTCCAGGCGGAGGTCGCCACCGTGGTCGAGGGCCCGGATGGCGCAGGTGCGGTTGTCCCAGCCCCATCCGAAGCTGACCGGTGCGCCGCTGTCCGGGCGGAACCGTTTGTAGGAGTTGACGGTCGGGGCGAGGAGTGGGGTGAGGTGAGGGAGCGCCGCCAGCAGGCCCGCGACGGCGTCCCGGAGAAGGTCGGGGAGGCGGTGGTTGCCGCTGGTGGGCAGAAGCTGGTGATCGGTGCGGCGTAGGGAGAGGTGAAGGTGGAGTCCGTTGGTGGCGCCGTCGGCGGTGGGTGCGGCCATGAACAGGGCGGTCCATCCGGCTGCGTAGGAGTGGTGGCGGACGGCGTCCTGGAGCACCAGATGTGTGTCGGCGGCGGTGAGCGGATCGCTTGGGGCGAAGGTGGCTTCGAACTGGCCGGGGCCGTGTTCGGACTGGACCGTGCGGGGCGGCAGGCCCGCGCCGGTCAGGGCGGTGCGCAGGGAGCGCATGTAGGCGGCCAGGGCCTGTGGATGATTCAGGGCGAGGTCCAGCGACCGGTCGACGACGGGGTTCAGGCGCCGGCTGCGCGCGATGTTCTCCGGAGATCCCTGGTAGACGGTCCACTCGGCCTCCAGGCCGGTGTGTGCGGTCAGGCCGTGCTGGGACAGCCGGGTGATCTGGTCCTGGAGTATCTGGCGTGGGGCGACGGTGATCGGGGTGCCGTCCGGGTGGACGGCGTCGGCCGTGATCAGGGCGGTGGCGTTTCGCCAGGGCAGGACCCGCAGGGTGCCCGGGGCCGGTTTCAGGTGCAGGTCGTGCAGGCCGGTGCCGAGGGAGACCAGGGCGAAATCGTCGTGCAGGGACATGGCACGGTCGGTGGCCAGCACATAGGCGCACAAGGGCCAGGCCGGGTCGGTGGTTTCGGCGCGGCGCAGGAAGTCCGCGGCGTCAAGGGGCTTGCCCCGCCATTCGCCGGACATGTCGGTGAGGGCCAGCAGGACGGTGTCGACCTCGCCGCGCTCCACGAGGCCGCGCAGCGTCTTGTGCCACGGCTCCGGGTCCGGTCCGGTGACCTGCTCGCGTTCCTGGATCAGCGGGGTACCGGTCATCAGACGATCTCCTCAGCGTGTTCGAGGTCTTTGGCGCTACTGCTGCTGGTGGGCGGCTGGTAGGAGGGGCCGGCTTTCTGCCAGCGCACGGCGGCGAAGACCAGCACCACCACCAGGGCGATCGGGCTGTAGTTGAACGTGGCCCAGGTGACGGGCTTCTGCTGCGGCAGGCAGAACAGGACCGTGATCACCACGACGCCGATGACCGCGGTCCAGCCGATGGGGGCGCTCCAGCGGCCCAGGACCCAGGGGCCCGGGGTGAACCTCTCGGGGTGCAGACGGCGCAGCAGGACGGGGATCACGTAGGCGGGGACGGTGCCGACGACCGCGATGGTGGTGACGGCGGCGAACGCGGTCTCGCTCCAGAGGGTCGGTACGACCAGGGCGAGTCCGGCTCCGACGGTCAGCCAGACGGCGTTGGCCGGGACCCCGTTGCTGGGGCGCACGGTCCGCCAGCGGGAGGAGTAGGGCACGGCGCCGTCGCGGGAGAACGCGAACGCCATCCGGCTCGTCGCGCCGACCAGGGCGTATCCGGCGAACAACTGGGAGGAGATGATGAGCAGCAGGAGCAGTTTGGCGCTGGCCGCGCCGAGCGCCTGGGTGAAGATCTCCGCCGGGGCGAGGTCCGAGGCCAGCACGGCGTCGTAGTCCTGGATGGCGAAGAGCTGGGCGAGGATCAGGAGCACGCCGCACAGCACGGAGACCCACACCGAGCGCATGATGCCGCGGGGTGCGGCCAGTGCCGCGTGGGAGGTCTCCTCCGACAAGTGCGCCGACGTGTCGAGACCGGCCAGGCTGTACATGCCGAAGAGGAGGCCGATGCCCACCACGTAGCCGATGTTCGACCAGCCGGTGGTGTTGGTGTACTGCCCGAAGACGAACGAGGCGGGCTGGTGATAGGTGGGCACGAGGGCCAGCGTGGCCACGACGGCTGTGACCCCGGCGATCTGGAGCCAGGCGTTGGCCGAGTTGATCACACTCATGAGGTGTATGCCGAAGAGATTGAGGAGTGCGTGGAGCAGCAGCAGGGCCGCGCAGATGCCCAGCACCCCGGTCTCCGACAGTTCGATGCCCCACTGGATGCTGAGGTAGGAGGCGGTGAACTGGGCGCAGCCGTAGTTGACTCCGGCGACACCGCCGATCAGCCCGAGCAGGTTGAGCCAGCCGGTGACGTAGCCCCAGCGGCGGGAGCCGAGCCGGTTGGCCATGTCGTACAGCGCGCCGGAGGTGGGGTAGGCGCTGGTGACCTCGGCCAGGGCCGCGGCCACCGCCAGGACTAGGGCGCCGACCGCCAGCCAGCCCCACAACATCGTCGCCGGTCCGCCGGTGTGCAGCCCGAAGGTGAACATCACCAGCGAGCCGCTGGTGATCGACATGACGGAGAACGTCGACGAGAAGTTCCCGAACGGGGTCATCCGACGACGCAGAACGGGCTCGACGCCCAGGTGTTTGAGCAGTCTGGCGTCGTCCGGGAGCGTCGGGGCCTTGGCGGCTCTTGCCTTGTGGGACACGGGAACATACCTCCGAGAGGAACAGGGGGAACAGGTGGAACAGGGGGACAGGAAGTGAGGCAAGCGCGGCAGGCGGACCGCGGGGTCCGGCGCCGCAGGCCGTGGGAAGCCGGCACGTACGGAGCGGTGCCCGGAGGATGACGGGCCGGGCCGTCAGCGGTGGCGCCCCCGGGCCGCGCTGTAGGTACGGCACCGGAGGAATCTCTCCTGCCAGTCGGCAGGGTCGTCCACGACGTAGCGCCAGGGGACGGGCGTGGCGTACGGTCCGATCGCCTCGAACACGTGCGCCGCCTCGGCGTGGTCGGCCGCGTGCAGGGCGTGCGCCAGATAGTTGAGGTCGAGTTCCGAGCAGTCAGCGGGGTTGCTGCGGCAGAACCAGTCCGTGTAGGCCCGCATGGCGTAGTGCACGGCCTGCGCGCTGTTCCAGTGAAGCCAGGTGCTGGCGTGCCGGGCCCGCCGGCTGCGGTACTGCTCCATGCTCGCGTACAGCGGCAGCATCCGCACCGCCGAACCCATCCGCGCCGCATTGTCCGCGTACCGGGCGAAAGCGCCTGGTGAAGTGCCCCGCGAACACATCACCTTGAACAGCCGATGCCACGCCTCCCGGTTACCGGCATCCCGCTGTTCGGCGCCTTCCATCAGACCCCACGGGCCGGGACCGAGCAGCGGGTCGCCGGACGGCTTCCGGTGCTCCGCATGAACCGCCCCCGGGTCCACCAGCGCCAGGGCCAGCAGACACACCCACGGAACAGGGTCCGCGGGCAGCGCCTCGGACGCCGCCCGGCATGCCTGCCGCGCGGCGAACGCCAGCCCGTCGATGTCCCGAAGGTGATGCGAGACCCGCTCACCGCTGAAAGGACGCTGCCGGTAGGCCGACAAGGTGCGTTCTGTCCTCACACGCGCCGTCATCACCAGCGCCTCGATACTGCCGGGCTCCTCCGACAGCCAGATCTCCACCACGTTCGACTCCGCGGCGGCTGCCCCCAGAACCTGTGTCCGCCGCGTCCAGTCCGCCCACCCCGAACCCGACTCGCGCGTTCGCCTCAGCAGGTCACGGACACCCATCCAGCGCCCGGCCCGCACCTCTTCCCACACCGCCCGCAGCTCGGCGTCGCGGCCCGCCGGGTGATACACCACCGGCACCTCACCAGCCTGCGGCGCCATCACACCGCACCGGACCCTGAACCCGGGTTCACGGCGGTGACGCCGTGCAGAGTCCGCAGCAGTTGCGAGGCGAGCACCCAAGGCAGACGACGGACGTCGTCATAGGGGACAGTCTGCGCCCGCTCCGGATCCTGACCGGGCACCGGCCGCGGCTGACGCTGACCGGGAACAGGCTGATACAGGACGCCCGTCACCCCGTACAGACGCGGGGCCGCCACACGGAGCACAACACAACGGGGGGCGAGATGAGGGTACTTCTCCACGGCAACGCGCGCATGCGCCAGACATAACGGGGGCTGCGCTGTCGCTCGGCCCTCCCAGCTCTTCGCCGACAGCCCGCTGGAGCCGGGGCGGGCCTTCGCGAGGAAGAGGTAGCCGGCCGCCGTACGGTCCGCCGGCCGCGCGCAGACCTGGCACCGCAGGCCCACCATGCACTCACGCTGCCGGGCCGGATGAACCTCGCTCCAACGGGGCGCCCCGCCAAGCTTCTGTGAGCAGCGGGCCCACAGCACCCGCTTCAGGTCACGGTCCCTGGGATTCTCGTAGCGGTACTGGATCCCACCACGACCACCGCTCCCCCTGATGACGAGCTGCTCCTGCGGCACGGGCTTCTCCCCCTGCCGGGCGGTGATGTAGGGGATCACCAGCGTGGACACCGTGCGCGCTCTCATGGCGTTACTCCAGTCGGAATCGCGCACCAGGTGGTCGTGCCGTCCTCGCTGACGCCCCATGCTTCTGCCATGCACTCAACGAGGAAGAGGCCGCGGCCACCCTCGTCGTCGAGTTCGGCGTTGCGTAGCTTGGGGCAGATGGGGGAGCCGTCGCTTACCTCAATCACGCACTGGGCGCCTTTGAAGAAGACGCGGACTCCAATGTCACGTCCCTGGGCGTGGCGAAGGGCGTTTGTCGCGAGCTCCGTCACCAGAAGTTCTGCGGTCTCGACCAGCTTGGGCTGGCCCCAGTGGGTCAAGCCAGCACGGACGATGCGCCGGAGCCGCCTCGGCCAAGCGGCGTCAGCTCTGGAGATGCCTTCGCTGTCAGGATTCGGGCGGCGTTCGATCGATACTTCAAGGGCATGCGGCACGCGGGTACGGACTTGCGGCTCATCGGCGGGAACTGGGGCGCTTCGACGAGTGCGCTCCTGGTCCGCAAGGTAGGTCGTCATGGTCGGCTCCATGTCGAAATGGCCAATGACGAACATGGTGGTGCCACAACAAGGCCCCAACTAGCCTGACTTCAGGCTAGTTGGGGCCAGAGGTTTGCGGAGAGTCACACTTGGGAGGTCAGCCAACTCCCGTACGCGAGAAAGCTGTTAGGGAGTCGCCGATGTGCTGCTTCCAGGCTGGCGTAGGTGTCCCTCACCATGGGGTGGTACTTGGCCTGTTGTGGAGCGGCTTTTCGGGCCTTGACCAAGCTGGCAAACGAGGAGTCGAGCTTTCCTGTCCACATCTGCGCGCGGGCCACCTCAGCCCAGTGGTGGCTTGTCCGGGACCTCGGCCAGTCGGACGGGATGGATAGCCTGTCGGCCTCCTCAACCGCCTTGTCGTATTTGTCGAGTTCGGCGAGTACCGACACGCGGTGCACCTGGACGTTGACCCCGCCGAACGTCATCCACAGAACCTTCGGAGACTCCCCAGTGCGGTCAGCGATGCTGCCAGCCTCGTCAAGGTGTCCCATCGCCCGTTCCGTGTCGTGAGCCCGGCCGGCCATCACAGAGCCGCCAAGGTGGAGCTGCCCGGTTACGACGTCCCGCTCCTGCGATGCCTCCGCCTGCCCAATCGTCTGTAGGCCCAGGTCGACGAGGCGCTGGCCGGTCCGATACTTCCCCTCACGCAAGTAGGTGAGGGCACGGAAGTACTGGTACGCGCCGCCGAACACTGCGCTGCTGGCGCGTTGAGCGGCCCAGTCCATCCGCGCAAGTGAAAGCTGCGCCAAGTCGGCGAAGCCCAGTTTGGTTGCTACGTCGTACGAGGTCCGGTAGAGCGAAGTGAGGACCAACCACGCATCACTGCTACCCAGCGTGTGGGCTGCCGTGGTCGTTTCCTCGATCAGGCCCGCGACCTCGCTGGCAGCGCGTTTGATCTCCCCGGTACGGACTGCAGCGCACAGGCTCTCGGAGTCCTCTCGCAGATCCACGAGCGGACGCGCCGTGATGTCAGGGTCCGCCCCCAAATCGTAGACGTCTAGCGACTCCCGAATCGGCGCAATCAACACATCCAGTTCATCGGCGCGCAGGTCAGCCTTGTACGGCTGTCCGACGATGGTGCGGACCTCCAGGCGCATGGCGCGGGCGAGGCAGGCGACAGCGTGCGGAGTTGCCGCGAGCCTGCCCTGTTCGATCTTCGTGAGGGTGTCGTACGGGACGCCGGAGAGATCACTTAGGGCTCGTTGAGTGAGGTGGCGTTCCCGGCGGAGACGCGCGACTCGGACGCCGGTGTGGTCTTGAGGCAGAGCGTGCATACTTATCTCCTGTTCTGCTTCGACACCAGAACGGTACCCCGCGATCGGCTTCGCGGGGCACGGACGGACCTCGCTCCCTCGGGAGCGGGGTCTTTCGTGTGATGCGCAGTCACCTCGGCTTTTGGGTCGTGCGTTGGCACTGTTTAGAACAGGGAACGTGTATCCGAAAGCGAACATGGCCGAGGCTCGCTCGCCGATCGGCCATCGGGTCACCGGTGGCTATGCGTGTTCGCCGGCACCTTGTGCGGGCCAGGCAATGAGTTGGAAGCGCGCCGGACGGTCCTCGTGTCGTCCGACTCGGCAATCGTCACCAGCCTTACCGAGGGCCTTGTTCATCCGGGCCAGGAATCGGTCGTACTGCTCGTGCCAGATCACGACCGAGCGCGGGTCCGCATATGCGTCGGCTCTGGCGAAGGCCAGGGCTGCGATCTCGTACGTCAGGCCCTCGTGCTTCGCCCAGCAGGGCGGGATGACGTCCTGCGGCTGCCAGGCGTACGTCCGGTTCAGCCAGCGGCTCACGGAGTCGAGCCAGGCGGGCATCGGCGCGATCAACTCGGCGGCCAGGTCTCCGAGGTCCCATGGAGCGGGACCGTCGGCGACCACGGACTCTTCGGTGCTCCGCTCGGCGATGTACTCCAGGATCAGCGCGGGCGGCTCGGGGAAGGGCTCGAAGTGGGTGAGGGTCATGCGGCAGCAGCTCCTTCACGGTCGGCCCACGCTGCCGCGTGCGCTTTGGCTTGGTTCCTTTTCTCGGTCGCCCACCGGGTCCGCTCGGTTTCGTTGGCCGCTCGGAGGTCCCGGACGTACCTCTCGATCTGGGGCCAGGAGTCCCAGGTCCACATACCGTCCAGCCGGGTGACGATCGGCGGGAGGTTGTCCGCGAGGACCAGGGCGTGGCCCTCGGGCAGTCCCCGGATCTCGTCTCCTCGAAGGACGGGTTCGAGCGCCATGTGCGTGGCCGTGGAGTGGCCACCGCGGTCCCCGCCGGACGTGGTCTTCGTCGTGCGTTCTCGCTCGACCTGACCGCACAGGTCGGACATGTCCTTCAGGAAGTCGGGGTCCTTGTCTCCCGGGAAGATGACGACGTTGTTGGTGAAGGCCGCCAGCTCCTTGGCGGTGTCCTCGCCGAAGCGGGCACGGGCAGATGCCCACGCCTGGAGGCCGTAGACGACCGTGATTCCACGGCCCCGGCCGTCGGCCACTCGTTGGCGTAGGGAAGGGATGGGCGCGATGTTCGGCGCCTCGTCCAGGGCCGCGAGGAGAGCGGGGTCGAGCCGCCCGGCCGGGGAGGCGAGAGCGTGCGCCTCCGCGAGGTCCAGAAGGTCTTCGGCTATCGCTGTGGTGAGCGGCGCGACGGAGTTGACCTCCGAGTCTTTCCCGAGGAGGTAGAGGGTGCCGCCGGCATCGAGAATCGAGCCGAAGTCCGTGGGTTCCTCGCCGTTTCCCTGGAGGGCGTTGATCACCGACTGGTGCATGAAGGGTTCGAGAGCCGCGTCCAGAGTTGAGGCTGTGTTGCCGACGGTGCGGCTGTCGCCGGTGGTCGCCGTGCGGAGCATGTCCGCCCAGCCGGGACCGGCGCCGGGATGAGCGTTGAGGATGCCGAGGGGCGCCGGGTCGGTCAGCTTTCGGGCCCACCGCAGCACCCAGTCGAGGGACGCGCCGTCGAGGGCGGCGGCGTGGAAGAAGGCAGCGAGGATCTTGGACGCCTGCCCCTTGTAGAAGGCGCTGCCCTCGCTCGACTGTGCCGCGCTGTTGGGGGTGCGCGAGCCTGAGACGAACGCCTTCCCACGCATCATCGCCACCTCCGTGTCGGCTGCGCCGTTGATCGGCGTCCACCGGAAGCGCGGGATGCTGGGCGCGATGTGCTGCGGGTCGAAGACGGCGACGGGGCGGCCATCCTGCTGCCGGGCGTCGAGGGTCAGTTCGACCAGATCGGGCTTGGTCGAGGTGGCCAGGACCGGACCGGCCCAGCGGCGGACGAGCGGGGCGAAGAACCGCAGCGTCTTCCCACTGCCCATCGGGCCGATGACTCGGCACGCCTTGTCGGCGCGGGACCAGAGATCGACACCCTTCGGACGCTGCGAGACGCCCAGCGAGTAGCCGAAATCGTGAGGATCGAGGGGGTGGTGCATGACGTACTCCGGAGCGAGGTGGGCGACGAGGAGGGAGAAGGTCAGCTGGCGGTGGAGCGCTTCTTCACGAAGCTCACCCCGGCTGTGCGGCTGCTGCGGCCGTCGTTGCTGCTGAGGGAGGGCCTGATCTCGGTGGCCTTCAGAACTGCCTTGGCCGACATCTGACGCTTGAGCTGTCCCTTGCTCGCGAATCCGGCGTTGCGCCGTCCGCGGTTGAGCAGGAACCAGAGCGTCACCAGGGCTATGGCGAGCACGGCCGTCACGGCGTACAGGGCCAGCGAGATGTCGCCGGGCATGAGGTCCACTACTCGGCCCGCCGGGCGACGCGGGCCGCCAGGTAGCGCATCCGCCGGCCGCACAGCCGAGACACCGACGCATCGGGCCCGGCACAGCGCGGAGGCGCGGTGTGGAAGGCGCCGTGCAGGTCCTCAGCGGCCCGCCAGATGTGGGCGACGGCCGAACGCACGCGCCCTCCAGCGGCGGAGTAGTCGCCATGGTCCAGGACGAGGGCCAGTTTCTTCGCGCGCCGGGCGAGGCCGAGAGCTTCGGCGTGCAGCTGGTCGATGTTTTGCCGCACCGTGCGTTCGTCGGCGCGGGTCGTTGAGTGGTTGGTGGTGACGGTCATGGAGGGGGCTCGTTCCGAATCTGCGGTGGAGGACGCGGTGGCGAGGTGGCGGTAGCCGCTCATTCGGTGTCCGGGGAGGTGCTGGTCAGGTCGGTCATCGAGCCGGAGGAGAAGCACAGATGCTGCTCGGCCTCGACCAGGAGGTGTTGGACGCCTGGGTAAATCACTTCGCCGACCTTCCACAGCGCGATCCCGCGGCGCAGACGCATGATGTGCTCAGCCGTCCAGGATGGCAGGCCCAGCCGGGCCGCCGTCGCTTCCGCCTCGGCCTTCTTCTGGCTGTAGATCACGATGGTGTCGGCCATTTTCAGCGCCGCTTGGGGCTCCGGGCTGTCGTCGATGTCCGACAGGTGATGGACGATGAAGATGCAGGACAGGCCGTATCCCCGCGCGAATTTGAGGAACTTCTCCAGCAGAGAAGCGAGTTGGGGAGTCCCGAGGATGTGCCAGGCTTCCTCGCAGACGAGGATGCGTTTGCGCTGGGTGTAGCGGCGGCAGCCGGTGTTCGGGTTCGGTCCCAGATCCCACGCTCCGGAGTTCGCGTCGACCACGACGCGGTCGTGCTGTCCCGGTTCCGTCCCGCACTCGCATAGTGGTCGAAGCCAGACCTCTTCGAGGAAGACCGAGATCACGGCGACCAGGATGGTCATGGCCACGCCGCCGGACGGGACCTTGGTCAGGTCGAAGACGATCATGTCGGCGTCGAGGTCCACGCCGAGGCTGGTCGGGCCGTCGAGCATGCCGGTGAGGTCGCCGGTCGCGTCCTGTTCACTTCCGCAGAGCCGGTCCAGGACGTAGGACGCCTCCAAACCGTCACCGAGAAGTTCGTCCCGCGTGCGCTGCTTGGCTGTCGCGTCGGACTCCTCGGGGGACCGCAGTGCGGCGGCGACGTCCGCCAGGATCGGGGTGCGGCTGAGGTCGCTCGCCCGCTGGTGGGCCCTGCGGATCGCGATGCGGAGCGCGGAGCCGGCGAATTCGTCCAGGTTCTTACCGAGGCCGAGTTCAACGATGGTACGCACCAGCTCGACTTGTCGCTTGCCCGCGATGGCGGGGTCCATCGGGTTGATACACGAGGCACCCCTGCCGCCGCCGGGCGCGAACTTCACCGGGGCCTTGCCGGTCAGTGAGCGGCCGAGCGCGGCCCACTCACCCTCTTCGCGCTCCTTCTGCTCCTTGGTGTCGAGGACGACGACCTGACGCCCCAGGCGGATCTGCCGGGCCGCGTACGTCTTGGTCAGTGCCGACTTCCCCCGGCCCGTGTCCCCCATGACGATCATGTTGCTGCCGGGCAGGCCGTCGCCGAAGGCGCTGAAGGGACAGTAGATGAACGCCTTACCGGAGTAGAGCTCACGGCCGATGATGGCGCCCGCAGTGCCGAGGGTTGGCGGGGCGATGGGTAGGTAGAGGGCCTGGCTGGTGGTCGTCTCGGTGTAGAGGGGACGGCGGACCGTCTCGTGCATCGGCGACAGCGGGGCGAGGTCGAGGAGGTCAGTCACTTGATGCCTCCGGCGAAGGGCAGGGTCGTGGCGAAAGCGCGGGCGTGTTCGAGGTCGAGCCACTCGATCCGCAGGTGTGCGTTGCGGGCGCGGGAGGCAGTGGTGCGTTTGGTGCGCTCCAGCTCTTCGGCGCTGCGCGAGGAGATGGTGATGTAGCCGACCACGGCGGAGCCGGCCGCGCCCGAGGAGGCCAGGGCCATGCCGCGTGATCCGGTAGCGATGGCGGCGATCTGGTCGCGCGGGTCGATGTTCATGCCGCGGTTGCGGTCGCGGTCCATCTCGGCCTGGTTGTTCGTGTCCTCCGCGAGCATCCGCTCCACGGCCTTGTCGTTCGGTTCGAGCTGCTGCGTGATCGAGATCGTGCGGATGACATCGGGCATCCCGATCAGCAGCGGCGAGAGGAAGTCGGGGCCGACGGGGGTGGTCGGCCATCCGACGACGGTGGCCGTGGCGTGGTACCAGCTTTCGGTGGAGCCTGCCGCGCGGGTGGCGACGTGGGCTCCGTCGCGGACGTCGACGTTTCGGGGGAAGGCGTGCGCCTGCCGAAGGCCGGTGTCCCAGATGGCATGGTCCGGGTCGTAGGAGTTCCGGATGAACGCGGTCATCCTGCCCGCGTCCAAGGGCGCGATCACCGAGAGATCGGCATCCTCCGCGCGCGACCACAGCTCCTCCAGGTACGCGGCCATCGCGGCGGCGATCCCCTCGTCACCGGTTCCGCGGGCGGCACCCTCGGCCGCCAGGTCGCGGGTGAACTTCGCATGGATGGTGATGTAGTAGCGGTGCTCCTCTGCGCTGGTGGACACGGCGTTGGCCAATACGTCGTAGGAATCCTTCAGCCACTGCGGCGCGTGCGCCGTCGCGGCCGACTCGTCACGCTGCGCGATGAACCGCTGGTGCGCGTACGGGTCACTCTTCATCTGCCGGGCAAGGACCTGAACCCTCTTGATCGGGTGCTCTTCGACGTTGCCGAAACTGTCGAGCAGTTCGCCCCAGCGCTCCAGGGCGACGACCTGCTCACCGACCTCCTTGCCGCCGAGGCCGGGCGAGGCGATCTCCAGCGTGGCCGTGACACACCCGGCCTCTGGCTGGAGGACCACGATGGCCTGCTGCCCGCGGACCGTGATCGGCACCCACGTCATGCCCGTGACGCCCTCCGGCTCCACCAAGGCCGCGTCCGGCGGCGTGCCGTTCGCGCGCACGCCGGCCTCAACAGCCGGGGACACCCACACGCCGCCCGTGCGGTGGAGCGCCTTGCGGTGGTACCGGCTGATCCGCCACCAGCGGTAGAGCGTGCGCCGCTGGGACGTGCCCTTGGGCCGGTACGGGGCGTACACGATGACCAGGGCGAGCAGGATCGGCAGGACCAGGCACGTCGCGGCGATCGCCGTGACGCCGTTGAAGAGGTAGCCGAACAGGATGCCGGTGACGGCGCCGCCACCGAGGACGACCTGTTCGCCGAGGTCGCGGCGGCCCACCAACCCGGTCGGGCGGTGCTTTCCGAACTGATACGTACGAGTCGACATGGGGTGTCACTGATCCTTGCTGGGGTTCGGTCGTCCGGGTGCCTGTCCGCCCGAGGGCCGCGACGGCGGCGGGGGCGTGACGGAGGGCCCGGAGCCCGAGGCGGTTCCTGATGCGGAAGACGGAGAGGCGGGCGCCGTCGGGCCAGAGGTTCCCGGACCGGGCGACGGGGGCAAGGGCGGCCGAGCCGTGCTCGGGGCTCCGTTGGCTCCCGGTGACCGTCCGGCCGACGCGTGGCCACCGGCCGAGGACCAGTCCGGGGACGAGCTGACGACCGGGTCGGAGGTTGATCCCTGCGGACGTGCGGCGGCCGGTGCACCGGAAGTATCTGCGGTTTCGGCGCCACCCTGCTGACTTTCAGGCTGTTCGGGCTTACGGCTGCCTGCGGCGCCGGTGCCCTGCGCGCCCGGGGAATTGGTGGCCTTGTTCTTCGCCACATCAACGCCGGCCTTGGCGACGGCGACCCCGGCCGCGACCGGTCCTGCCACAGCCGTTCCGCCGCCCATTTTCGCACCAGCGGTCTTGGCACCGGCGGTCTTGGAGCCGCCGACCAAGGAGTCCTGCACCCGCGCGCCCATCGCTCGGTTGGCGTGCTGGCCGGGACCGTCGATCGCGGCGGCAGGGCCGGAGGACTGAGTACTCTTCCGGTCGTGGTGGAGGCTGGCCATCTCGTCGCCGAAGGCAGGCACCCACTTGTAGAGGGTGGCGGACGCGAAGACGGCGAGGAGGAGGATCAGCGCGCCTACCAGAGTCTTGGAGACCGCGTCGGACATGCTTCCCGAGCTGTCGCTGAGGATCGCGCCGCCGAGGCCCAGCAGGGCGAACAGGACCGGCTTCGACAAGCCGATGGCGAAGATGGCGCCGAACCACTTCTTGCTCTTGTTCCACAGGTCGCGGTCGACCAGCCCGGCGTTGACGATGGGTCCGAGCGCGACGGCCACGTAGATGGCCGCGCTGCGGATCAGCAGCTCGATCCACATCAGCAGCGCGCCGCACATCATGATCAGGTTTACGACCAGCAACTGCCCCACGCCCTCGGTAGGGTTCGAGGCCATGACCTTGAGGATGTTCTCCAGGAACGGCTTGAAGTTCGATGTTGCATAGGGCTCGAAGACGGCTGTGACCTCGTCAATGGCCTTCATCAGCAGCGCAATCGCGCCCGGCGTCATGGCGTTGACCACGAACTGAAGGAGCAGGAAGCCGATCGCCTCGGACACGGCGGTGGTCACGGCGACCCCGCGAACCGCCCGTTTGGCCACGGCGATCAGCCACAGGGCCACGGTGAGCAGGCTGGAGGCCGCGAAGATGATCGCGTACTGCTTCAGGAAGCCGGGGCTCGTGAGGTCGATCTTCGTGGTGTTCTGGATCAGTTCCAGCATTTTGCGCAGGAACCAGATGTTCGCCTCGGTGAGCTTCTGGAGCAGGAACCCCAGCGGGTCTTTGACGAAGTCGATGGTCGCCTTCGCCTCGCACACCATGGGGATGTAGCAGAAGGGGTTGGCCACCGCCGAGGGCACGAGCACGAACCCGATGATCACGTTGACCATCGCCACCGCCTGGAGTTGGCGGCGCCAGCGACACGGAGTTCCCCGCTCGACGGTCAGCAGGCCGGGGGCGTCGTCACGCAGTCGCAGACGCATTGCTGGCACCCCCCACGTGCGCGAACGACTCGGCCGGGTCTGCCTCCTGCATGGCCGGCGGAGACGGCACGAGCGGTTCGGACGGCGTGACGGCCGTCGTCTTCCAGGTGCCGTTTTCCCAGACCAGATCCACGATCATCCGCAGGAAGGCGACCTGCGGACGCTGCGTCTCGTCCTTCCCGGCGACGCCGCCCACTGACGCCGTCCACAGCTCGATGCTCGCGGCCTGGCCCGAGTAGGAGATCGAGCGAGTGGCGAGCGCCGCAGTCCGCGTGATCAGCTCGCCGCCGTCGGCGGTCGTCCCGTCCGCGCCGACCCCGCGGTTCTCCATGACCAGACGAGCCGTCGAGTCGGTATCCGAGGTGACCGAGTGCAGCACGCTCGACGCGGCCGTGGCCGACAGCATCCGGTGCCGCCAGTCCTCATCGGTGAAGAACCGGCTGTCGCCGTACAGCATGGTGGCGCTGACGGCGGCGGCGCGCGCGCCGCGCTCATCGTGTCCGTACGGGGCCGGGAACCCGCTCCGGTTCTCGGCGCCGCTGAGCACGGGGTCTTCTGCAGCGGCGGGAACGTAGTCCGAGAAGTCGCCCGGCACGTTGGACGCCTGCCGTACGTCGATCGGAGCGACCAGCCCCGAGGAGGCCGAACTGTTCTTCAGCTTCCAGTCGTTCGACTCCCAGGTGAGCGTGACCGTCACCGACTGGAAGCCCGCCTTCGGCGTCGCGTTCCCGGCCGCGCTGCCGCGCACGGTCGTCGTCCACAACCGCACCATCGCGCCGTGGGCATCGGAGCTGAGGACGTGGGCGGAGAGGACGCCGGTACAGGCGATCGCCTTCTTGGCGGAGACCTTGGAGGTGTCCCCCCGCAGCGAGCCGGCCGCGTCACCGGCCGCGTGGTCGGCCTTCTTCACCGCCGCTTCGGCCGTGCCCTTGGCCGCCATGACGGCCACCGCCGCGTGCCGTGCGTCCTTGTCCGTGAGGAAGCGCGAACTTCCGGCAACGGTCGTGTAGTTGGCTGCCGCTGCCTTAGCGCCGGAGCGGGTGTGCGGGTAGCCGACGGGCACGCCGTGCAGCTCGCGCACACCTTCGCCGCTCTGCTGAGGAGCCGAGTGTGCAGGTGCGGATGCGGAGGGGGCCGCAGTCGGAGGGGTGCCCGTCGCCATGCTGACGACCACCCCGGCCGCGGTGACCACCGCAGCACCGCCAGCCGCGATGCCCCAGAGCTTCGCCGACGGACGGCGTGCTCCGCTGGTCTTCGAGGAGGAAACGTTCCTCCGGGATCGGGGAGCCATAGGTCACACACCCATGCCGTACGTGATGGCGAAGATGGTGCCGAAGCTGGCCACGAGGAAGACGCAGGTCAGACCGCCGACCATCATCCCCTTGCCGCGCGAGCTGTCCATCGTGGAGTGGCCCTCACCGAACCAGCCCTTCGACTTGCCGACACCGGCGAGGAAGGCACCGGCCCCGACGACGAGGACGACGGCCGCGATGACGCCAAGGATCACCTTTGCCGTCCCGCCGAGCTTGCCGAACGGGCCCCAGTCCGGCTTCACCCCGCTGACGACATCGGCACCGGCGGCGAGGGTCGTGTGCAGGGAGGGATCAGCAGCGGCAGAAAGGAGGTTGTGCATGTTCAGCCCCTTGGTGCTGTAAGAAATGGTTTGGGATGTTTTGGCGTGATTAGCCGACGTGCCGCATCGCGATGATCTGCGGTTTCCAGTAGCTGAGCGGCTTGATCCGCACCTGAGCGCCGGTGTGCGGGGCGTCGATGACCTGGCCGCCGCCGATGTACATGCCGACGTGCTCAGGTCCGGCGGAGCCGGGGACCGAGAACAGCAGGTCACCCGGTGCGAGTTGGGAGACGGCCTTGACGGCGGTCCCTGCGTGGACCTGGTCGTACGTGGTGCGCGGCAGGTTCACTCCCGCCGCTGACCAGGCCATCTTGGTGAGCGAGGAGCAGTCGCAGCCGCCCATGCCCGTGTAGGGCATGACGCAGCTGCCGCCCCACTGGTACCAAGTGCCCAGAGCGGTCTTCGCGGCCGTGATCGCGCGGGCGGCGCCCTTGCCGGCCGGAGCGTCCGGACGGACGGCGTCGGCCCACTTCGAGGCCAGCGAGCGGATGTTGCGGACGTAGTCGCGGGTCTCGGGATACGGGGGGATGCCGCCGTATTTGATCACCGCGCCGCCGCCCGCGTTGTACGCGGCCAACATGTTGTCCGTCGAGTCGCCCGGCACCTTCTTGACCTCGGCGGCCAAGGTGCAGTCGTAGGCCGCCTGAGCGGCGATGGCGTCCGCGGGGTTGCGGACGTCCTTGACCCCGTCGCCGTCGCCGTCCTTGCCGTGCTCGGCCCAGGTCCCCGGCATGAACTGAGCGATACCGAGGGCGCCGACGGGCGAGGTCGCGCCCGAGTTGAAATGGCTCTCCGTGTAGAGCTGAGCCGCCAGGAGCGAGGCTGTGACCTGCGGGCACTCGCCCGCGTGCTTGTTGATCAGCTCACGGACCCAGCCCGGTACGGGGGCGTCCGTCGTGATGCCGCCACCCGGACCGGCCTCCTGCGCGGAGGCGCTGTCAGCCCCTCCGAACGTGGTCAGCATGGCGACACCGGTGATGAGCCCGGCCGTGACGAGCCCCAGGCCCGCTTGCGTGCCCTTGTTCATCGCGGCCCGTCACGCCCAGGGCAAGGCGGTGACCCGCCAGCCCTCGGAGGTGTGCTCCAGACGGAGCGCGAGCTGTTCACTACTGCTGCGCGGGTGCCCGGACTTGGGGGTGGTCGTGAGGGTGTAGCTCACGCGGACGAGAGCGTAGGAGGCCGTCACCGCGGGCGCCCCGTCCGGAACCACGGCCGCCGTGACCTTGGCCGACTGGCGAGCCTTCTCGGCCCGCAGGTCGGCCCAGGCGGCATCCTGGCCCGGACGTTTCTGGGCGAGCACGCCCGCGAGTTCCCCCGAGGCGAGCCGGGCGGCCCGAGCGCCGGCATCCGCGTACGAGCTGTCTGCACCGTCGCGGGCGTCGTGCTCCGCGTAGGCCACGGCGAAGGCCCGCGCGGTCCTCTCGACGTCGCTTGGGAGAGCGGTAGTTGAGGCGGATGCGGTAGCGCCGCTGTGCGGCGTTGCGGTGCCGGGGACGCCCGCCGAGACGGATCGCGGCTGTGCCGACGCAGTCGGGGCCGCGGAGGTGTCGTTGGCCGCGCTGGAGCAGCCGGTCGACAGGAAGGCCAGAGAACCAGCCACTCCTATTGCGGCTGATATGGGTATGAAACGGGTGGATCGAGGCACGCGGGGACCACAACCTTGGTGCATGGGATTTCGGGGGGAAGTGAGCGGTGCGGCCCTGCGGGGGCGGAGGGCCGCACCGCTCCTTCGCAGGAAGGAGGGGATTCTCCCTGCGGGCTTTACCGGCGAATGCCGGGGAAATCGCAGAGCAGGCTGGAGCGTGTAGCTCTATCTGCCTGTCTCATTTGCGGAAGGGTTCGATCGTGTTTCGCATTGGCGAGACGGTTGAGCTGCCGGGCGTGTTACTCATATCAAGGCCATCAGCCCCTTCCGTGATTCGGGCGAGATCATGAGTGATCTCTACGGCCGGGAAGTGCCTTGTGGCGTTGGCCGTGCCTGAATCCTTGCAGGGGTTCGCGGACAACTCGAATCACGTAAAAAGCCGGAACTTAATTCCTGGAATTAAGTTCCGGCTTTCGTCCCGAGGGAGTTTTTGAGGCCCTATGCGGCCCCGTGGCGCAGGCAGGGCGGTTGCAAGTTCCGGGGTCGTGCGGCTGGTCGGGTTGTGACCGGTTGGGGCGCATAGCAGGGCGGGCACGGGCTTCGTGATCATTGAGCTTCTTCGAGGCCGCCACCGATCGGGTGATGGGCCGACGAGCTGTTGATTGAGGTGTCTGACGTCTCAATCACGTTGCTCGGGGGCCTCGTTGGTCATTCATCCTGCCGCACTCGACCTTCCGCATGCACTCGTGGAGTGGGTCACCATGCTGATCGGCACCCGTGAGGGCGACCGGCGCTGCAAGCTCCGGTCGTCCCAGCGCGCGATGGTGGCTCTGGTGTACCTGCGCGAACACATCACTCTGGCGAAGATCGCCGCCGGGTTCGGGATCAGCGAATCCACCGCCCACGCCTACACCAGCGCGGTCGTCGACCTGCTCGCCGCGCGTGCCCCAGGTCTGCTGAAGACACTGCGCGAGCACGAACCCGACTTCGTCCTTCTCGACAGCACCCTCGCCGAGTGCGACCGGGTCGGCGACGGCCCTGCCGACTACTCCCACAAACACCGGAGCCACGGCGTGAACGTGCAGGTTGTCACCGATCCCTGCGGCCGGCTGTTATGGCTCTCGCCCGCTCTGCCGGGCCGCACTCACGACCTGACTGCCGCACGCACCCACCGGATCATCCGCATCTGCGAGCGCCAAGGCGTTCCGATCATGGCCGATCTCGCCTACCAGGGTGCCGGCCCACCGCTCACCACCGGCATCAAGCGCAAGCCCCTCCAGGAACTCACTCCCACCGACAGGACCCGCAACCGTGCCCTGGCCGCGGCACGCGCACCGGTCGAACGCGGCGTCGCCCGCCTGAAGTCCTGGCGGATCTTCCGCAGGTCCCGATGCAGCCCCAACCGCATGACGTCAATCGCCAAGGCAGTCCTCACACTGGAGCTGCAACGCTGAAGAAGCTCAGTGGTTGAAATACGGAGACGATGTCACCGCGCTCGATCTGCGCTACCTGTGCCACCGTAGGATTCCCACCGTCGGCCACCCTCTGCGAGAGGGGCGAGACGAGTGGGTCGAGACCTTCCAGAACGACACCGCGGCTTTCCTGGAAGGGAATATCCCGTCCTGAGGCCTAGGCTCTGTCTGACAAAGGATCTTGGTTGTGTTCGCGGAGCCAGAGGATGAGTGCGGCGAGGTGGACTCCGGCCTTGCAGTGGGTGGCGAATTCGTCGAAGCGATCGCGCGGAACTGCTTGAGGCGGTTGAAGCAGCGCTCGACCACGTTGCGGGCCTTGTAAAGCTCACGGTCGAAGGCCGGCGGTCTGCCGCCGGCCTTCCCTCGCCGCAGGCGGTTGACCTTCTGGGCCGCCCACTCCGGGATCACCGCCCGGATACCTTTGCGTCGCAGGGACTGGCGGATCGCCCGGGACGAATACGCCTTGTCCGCGACGACCGCATCGAGCCTGCGCCCATAGGAGGGTTGTCGGGTGTTGTCCTGGACAATTCCGAACAGCCTCATCCGGAGTCTGGAGGTTGGCCGGGTCCCGATTTCCTTGGTGACGATGGTTCCGTCAAGAATGCGAGGGCGTCTTCCGTCACCTAAAACTCCGAGTGTAGGAGTCCGACCTAGCTCCGCTGCCACCCTCTGTGATGGTGAGTACTATATCAGTACAAGAAAAAAAGCTGTCATTGAGCTTAAGGTCAGTAGAACGAGCGGCGCCATCAGGATCATGATCCTTTCGATTGATTTTTCCTTCTTTTGGGGTAAATGTAAGCTTGAGGTCATTCTTGGATTTTTTGAAACTGTAGCGAAAGTCAATCCTTCCGTCTTGATCTACGACAATCGGCGCCCAAGCCGACGAACCATTGACTGATTCAAAATGAGTGATTTCTTTCAGGTTTTTGTCAATTCTGACCCCGGTGCCATCCGCATTGAATACAAAAGTACTCGATCCGGTGAAATTGATTTCGACTTTGTGGGCCGCGATCGGTTCTCCTGTTTTCTGATGTAGCTCCCACGGCCCCCCAGTAAGGCATTGCTTGGCGACCTCGATTTCGTCGCCGTCCGGGGTCCTGGTGATTTCGTCGCCGTCCTGGGGCCTGGTGTTAGCGCCGTCCTGGGGCTTGGTGTTAGCGCCGTCCTGGGAAACGTAGATAAAGACAACGGCGGCGCTGGCAAGGGCGAGCGCTAGACCACCAAAGGCGATCTTGCGGCGGGCTGCCCACTGCTTGTAGGGTGCAACTGGACTGCCGGCAGGTGTCGACGCCGACGAGACGGGAATATTTCCGACAGGAAGGGACGAGTGGCTCGGTTTCGAAATTGAAACTACTGTATATTCCTCGGGCAGCCATCCATCGTCGGGCAGTACCCTTGTCAGTCCCAGTCGCCCGCCCAATTCCTGGCAAAGGGCAACGACCTCGGTGGCTGTGGGTCGCTCGGCAGGGTTCATTGCCAGGCAATGACCTAGGAGGGCGCGTAACGGGGGCGGACAAGCGGTGAGGTCTGGCGCGCCTCCCTGAAGATAAGGGATTGCCGCATATAATTCCTTCTCGAAAGGGTGGCGTCCCGTCGCGGCGACATGGATAGTTAACCCCAGGGAAAAAACGTCAGCAGCCGACGTGGTCGGCACGTTTCCTTTAATTTGTTCGGGCGCCATAAAAGCCGGAGTTCCGATGCGAGTATTAGCACCCGTCAGGGGGTCTGAGTCGAGAACACGTGCGATACCGAAGTCGATCACGGACAGGCTATTCTGCGTCAGAATAATGTTTCCCGGCTTAAGGTCTCGATGAATAATGCGGACTGCATGGATGTCTTCCAAGGCGTTCGCAACACCGGCCGCCACCCCCAGAAACGTTCTGAGCGGAACCGCACCATGCGCGGAAATTATTCGCGCAAGAGATACGCCTGAAATGTATTCCGTGGCCAGCCAGGGAACAGGCCCTTCAGTATTGCTATCTAATACGTTCGCAATATAATTCCCGCGCACCTGCCGAGCGGCCTGCACCTCATGTTCGAATCGCTTCCGGAAACGTGGATCTGCTGCCAGGTCAGGGCGCACTGTCTTAATGGCGACCGGTCGCCCGCCGCGCGTTTTTGAAAAGTACACAATTCCCATTCCGCCAGCCCCCAGGCGGCCCTGAATTACGTACTCCGAGATAACGCGCGGGTCTCCTTGAACCAACGGATGCATCACCATGAGAATCCCTCCCGGACTTATCACAGTCAAATGCTTCAGCTTGCCCACGCTTGAATTAAGTGAGAAGCCCTATCGTCATGTCAGTGAACTGAGAAGCGAGTGGGCCGATCCAGATGCCCTGTAAGTCAACATACCCGAGTAGGCTGTTGACACGCGAGACTATCGCTGCAGCTGCACCCTGACTGGTGAAGATCAACTCCAGGGCCGGGAGGCGCAGGCCTCCATTCGATCCCAAGTCGAAGCCATCTACGCCATGCTGAGACCGTGTCCTACATGGTCAGTTTCAGGAGCCGTTTATAGCAGCAGAGCAGGGCTTGATCGCTATGCCGAGCCACGGCGCGGAGGGGCCGGAAAGGAGCAGGGGCGCGCACGTGCTGTACGAGAGCACGACGGTGCCCGGTTCGGCGGTGACGCCGGTCAGGAGGGCGTGGTCGAACGGCATCCACTCGCGGGCGCCTCGCGGCAGGAGCCGCACCCCGGCCGAGGTGAGCACCACTCGGGCCGCAGTGTGATCGCGCCACTGGGGAAGGGCTGCGTCCTCCGCTTCCTGCCGCCGACGGGCGTCGAGGCGCCGGTTGCTCACCCACCGCCGGCCGAAGGTCGGGTGGTGCTCGAAGTACCCGATCGAGGTCGGGTAGCCGACGTCCGTCCCGTAGAAGCGGGCGGCGGAACATTGCACGTCGGCGAAGGCGAGTTCACCGGCCGCAAGGGCAAAGCCGCTCACCTGGACGGGCACGAGACCGCCTCCGTCCTGGAGGTGCTGCGTGAGCGCGGACGCTGCCTGTGCGGCATCGGCGCGGACGGTGTCCTCCGCCCGGTCGCGTCGGCGAGACCACATCGTCGTTCCTTTCCTGATCGAGCGGGCCGGGCCGGGGCCTGTACGGCGCGAGCCGCCCAGGTCCCGGGCCCGTCATGAGATGCAATCACCACAGGCTGGAGGCAGCGGCGACGGGTGTCTTGGCCCCCTCGGCGTCCTCTTCCTTCAGCCGGGTCAGCAGCACCCCAAGGCGGTCGTTGCTGATCGCCTGGTGCTTGCGGACGGCGTCGCCGACAACCTCACGACTGATCCGTCCGGCCCGGTCGCAGGCGGCCTGTGCGATGGGCAGCAGCTCCGTCAACCAGTCGTCGTCCGCCTCCCGGTCCTGCGATCCCTCCGGGCCGTCCGGGACGGACCGCTCTTCCCCGTCCGCAGCGTTGCGGACCATAGCCGGAGCGGACGGATCGGCTGCCGACGAAGGATCGGTGGTCGGCCCCTCGCCCGGCGAGTTGGGGCCCGGTCCGTCCGCCGTCCCGTCGTCCGTCTCCTCCCCGTCCGCCTCCGCGGACGGGGAGGCCGCCGTACTGGCCGCGCCCACAGGGCCTTCGGGCTGATCCGCGACTTTCCGCAGGTCAACGGCGGGTGCAGGGGGTACTACCGGTGCGGACGGACCGCCCGGCAGCAGTCGGGGTGCCGTCTGCACGGGAAATTCCAGCGGGCGAGGTCCCGGCTCGACCGCGACGCGTTCGAGCGTCGGAGTCTCCTCCCGGACCGGTCCGGGACCGGTCTCCGTCCCGTCCGGGACCGCCCGCTCAGCCGTCCGCGCCATCAGGATGTAGAGGTGGACCGATCCCGCCAGCGCGAGCGGCGCGAGCATCGAGAGGACCCCCACGACGCTGTCCGCCAGGTGCAGCGCGGACCGTCCGGCCTCCTGAGAATCGTTCAGCGTGATCGCGTGCAGAGCGTTCGCGCCGAGGCTCGCCCCGGTCGCGGAGAGGAACAGGACCCACGCGTAGAACCGTGCGGCGAACCGCTCGTGACGCAGGAGAACGATCGCCCGCACTCCGTAGGCAATGAACCCGTCGATGAACACCGGGAACAGGTAGGACAGGTTCTCCCTGGCGTGGATGGCGAGGGCGATCTGACGCAGCGCGTCGTACGAGAAGGCGAAGCCGGCCGCGCCGAGCAGGATGATCGCGCTGCGGTCCCAGGCCGTCATGCCGCGCAGGCTGTAGCCCTGCCGTTCGGTTCCCGTCGCCGTGTCTATGTGGGTGTGCGACATCAGAGGTTGCCCCCTTCGCGGGGCGCGATGTCCGACCAGGCCGGGGTCTGCGAGAGGAGCTGTCCGAACTGCTCCAGAGACGTCACCTGGTGCACGTGCTGACTCGGGCAGCTCACGCACGACACCCGCAGCGAGATCCGTTCGGTGCCGCCTTGGTCGGTGTAGTAGAGCTCCAGGTGCTGGCCGCCGGTCGTGTCGAGTGAGGCGACGGCTTGCAGGTGCTCTTCAAAGCTCAACAGGCCCAGCACCTCCCAGTCGAGCGTGACCGCGGCGTCCCCCAGGAGGGTGCGGGCGTACTTCGACGCGGCCGTGATCGACCGTGGACCCCAGGTGCGGAACGCCGCCTCCCGGGCGGCTGTGCGCCTCTCCTCCGCGCTGGAGAGGTGCTTGGCCGCAGCGAACATGATCGGGTGACTCATCGGGGGCCTTCCAGAAGATCGGTGGTGCGAAGTGCGGTTCCGCCGCCGGACTCGTTGGCGAGACGGAGAAGGACGTCCGCGTGGCACGGAGCGTCAAGGGCGCATGTGCACATCAGGTCGAGCCCGTGCAGCGCTCGGGCGAAGCGAGCGGCGTAGTGGCGGCCGACCGGGCCCCGGAGTGTGGCGGCGAAGAGATCTACTGCTTCCGTGTCGTCCATCGGGGGACCGAGCGGCGAGCGCACCCCTGCCGTGAAGGGGTTCGCGTACCGGCTGAGCGGGCCGACGTATGCACAGGCTGTGGACAGCGCGGCGGCATCACGGGAGGCTCCGCGAAGGCGGACGGGCATCAGGCCGCCCTCCCGCCACGACGCCGGTCGGCGCCGATCATCGGCACGAGGGTCGTGACCATCTCCGCCAGGCGGCTCGCCACGCGCGCCCCGACGAAGTCGCTCAGGTCCGGCCCGTTCTCGTCGCGGGCCGGAAGGTTGGACGTGATGATCGTCGGCAGGCAGTGGTTGTACCTGTAGTTGATCAGCCGGTACGTCACCTCCTCGGTCCATTCCGACGTCTTCGCCGTACCGAGGTCATCGAGGAACAGGTACTGGACCCGGCTGAGCCGTTGCAGCTCGTGTTCCGAGGCGCCCATGACCTGTGAAGGCCGCAGGTTGCCGTACATGTCCGCCGAGTTCACGGCGATCAGCTCAAAGCGGTCCGGTGCGCCGGCCGCGATCCTTCGCAGGGCCCCGTACGCCTGGTGCGTCTTGCCCGTCCCCGTGAGGCCGGTGAGGAGCAGAGCACCAGCGGCAGCGTTGTCCGCAAGGGCGCGGTCGGCCCACCGGACGACCTCCGGCAGCGTGGCCTCCGCGTCACGGAACCGGGGAGGGGTCGCGCGCCGCCAGCGGGTCAGGGCGTAGTCGGCCCGAGCCCGGCTGTGCCATTCGAGGTCTCCAGGGTTCTCTTCCGGTACCTCGTCGGCAGGGTCGGAGTCCGGCACGACCTGAAGTCCCTTCGCAGCGAGTATTCGTTCCATGGCGCGCATTGACCTGGCGCTGCCCGCGCGTTCCGGCTCAGCCATGATCAAAATCCGTTCTGGTAGGCGCTGGGGGCGGCGGTGTTCTGAAAGGGAATCCAGCCCGCGGGCTGTCGGCGCAGCGGCACGACGTTTCCTTGGGAGGCTGCGGCGGAAGCGTGCGACGGGAGATCCGCCCAGATGCGCAGCAGATAGCGGGCGGATTGTGGCGGCCGGTCGGCATTCCACCGACGCGCCACCATCTCGACCAGACGTTCATTTCCCCAGCGCGCTGCGAGAGCTGTTACCCGGTCCCACTCGGATTCGGCCAGCCGCCAGCCGACGAGCATTCCAGCTCCGGTGATGGCTGTTACCAGATCCTTCGCTCCGTCGGGAACCTTCACCGAGTCCTTGTCGGTTGAGTTCTCTCGACGCGGTCCCAGCAAGCTAGCTTGCTCTTTGGTGGTGGTAATACTCCCGTAGGGAGTATTACCACCACGTACGCGCGAGGAAGAAACTTCCGAATCTGTGCGCTGAAACTTCCCACTTCCGGCCACTGGAGTGGAGTTCCGGGAGACAACTTCCTGGAAGTTAGTACCCTCTCCCGGGCCTTCAGGGAGGAGAGCGGGAAGTTTCTTCTCTGAACCGGTACGGTCGCCCGCCGGGCGCAGCAGTATCGAGTACGTGTTGGGGTTGGAAGCCCCGCCTCCCCGCTCGTGGCTGAGTTCCCCGAGGTTCGCCAGCTCCCCCAGACACTTCGTGATCGAACGCGGCGTCAGGCGGGTGATTCCGGCTATGTCGTCAAGGGTCAGAGTGGCCTTGCCGTTGTCGTCCGCCTCACGGGCCAGTGCCAGCATGACGAGACGCGAGCCCCGGCGCGACTCTGATTGCGACCAGATCAGTTCGGTGACTATGTCGCTCATCAGCGCTCACCGCCAGCTATCACTACTCGACGGTGGCGGGAAAGCCCGAAAGAATTGTCGTCCTCCGGAATGTACCCATTCTGATGCGGCTCCGGAGTGAGGTACAGCGTTGCCGTCGGAAGGTAGAAATCGTGGGCAAGGCGCCAGTCTGCAAGCTTTCCAAATCCGTGCCTGATCACGCGGGCCACTTCTTCTTCGGTCCTGCGGTCGATGAGCATGCGGTAGAAGTCCGATTCGAAGAGGTGGGTAACAGACCGACGCTGGGGGTAAACCCGAACGAGCGCGGCCGTAGGTGCAATCTCGCGGATCGCGGCACACATATCCGTGGGCCGAAGTCCGGAGGGGTTGTTCTGAAGCATGGGGAGAACTCCCGAGGACGCAGGGTCCGCCGTGCGGAAGGATCGTTTCTTCGGAAGCGCACTCAGGCGGCGACGACTCGGAGCGAGGGAGTGCCCGGTCCGGCCTGCGACTTTCGGTAGCGACGTGCGAGCTTCAACAGGTACTCGTGCGTCACTCCGAGCCCGCGCGCGACGGCGGCGGCGTCCAAGGAGGGATCGGTGGCGAAGCGGGCGATCACGGCTTCCCTGGCAAGCTTGGTCAGGGGTGCGGTGCATCCCCGAAGCGCGCCTTCTACGGCTTTCTCGGTGTCCCGGTCCTGCCACGCGCGCCGCAACTCTGCGCGCTCGGAGGCCAAAAGCCCGCCCCGGATTCCGTACTCGTCATCATCCTTGAGAGCTTCCACCAGGCATCGGGAGGCGACGGCCACCGGGCATGACCCGCAGAGATTACGCGGACGGTTGAGAGAGATTCCCAGTTTGGTTTTCACCACGTCGGGGTCCTCTCGTGGCCCGTCTGCGAGAGGCACGAAGATGTTGATGTCTTGGTTCGTGCACCGAGCAGATTCGGCCCAGTGTTTCCCCGGAGCCTTCTTGGACTCCTCTATGAGAGGCAGCCAATTTCCCTGGTGCGCAGCCTCGATGAGGCCGGATATGTCAGTGCTCATTGATATCTCGCGATGTTCGCGGCGCCGTGAATGGTGACAGTCGGGCGCGAGAGGAGATCAGGAACGCTTACGAGAGCGCTTTGACGGCTGAAGCGCCATCAGCGCCGACTCGTCGTCCCTCTGGGACCTTGCGCCAGGGCTGACGAAGTGCATATCGGAAATCGCGTGGAGGTCATCCTCCGTGAACTGAACGAACTTCCCGAACTTCCGGTGCGGGAGCGTCGATATGCGCTCACGCAACCACTTCTCCGGAATGTTCAGCCGTTCGGCAGCCTCGCTGTATCCGATGTGCAGACGCTTGTCGCGGGAATCCGTCGCCCGATTGCCCAGTAGGGCATCCAGGCCGCCGGCCTGAGCCAAGAGGTCGACAACGGCCACGAGTCCCCGCACGTCCAGGGCCGGTCCGGCACTCGCCGGTGCCACGGCCGCCATCACGCTTCCAGCCCGCGCAGCTCAGCCGTCCGCAGGTCGAAGACGTGGCCCGAGGCCGCCCATCCCGCGTGGGGGAACGAACGGATGATCCACCGGGCGATGGTGAGCGCCTTCGCCCGAGGGACGCGAAGGTGACGACCTCCATCGGTCAGGGCCGTTAGGCCAAGGTGAGGCCACAGGGTCCGGGGCCCTTGAAGACGCACCTGCACGACGGCGGCCTCCGGCAACATGGACGCCAGTTGCGCAGCCAGCCGTTCAGCCGGGCCCGAAGGGATCTCCACCTTCGGGTTGCAGTCCGTAGTAGGGGACATGCGACACTCCTCTATGCGGTAGGCCGCTCCGTCGTGCCGTGCGAAAGGACACGGAGTGGCCGTGCGAGTGACCAGCGCCCTTGTCGGGGGCCGCGGATCACGAGCTGTCTGGCGTCCGAGAGGTGCGAACTCTCGGACGCCGATGGCGTTTTGAGGGGAAGGGCCGCGCCCGAGTGATGCGCGGCAACGCCTCTCCACCGGACCGGTCCACGATGGGAACCGCAGGTGGGCGAAAGCTGAGAGAGGTGCGAACCCCCTCGTTTTTCGCTAAGATGAAACTATCTTGGTTCGCATTAAAAGTCAATAGGCCGAGGTTTCCTCGGTTCATCCTAAAAACGAGGTCCGATGCCAGCTCGCCGTTTCGATAGAGAACGTGTGCGCGCGGTACGTCGAGCCGCCGACGTACCGCAGGCCGACGTGGCGTCTGCCCTCGGAGCTGCGGACTCGACCGTGGCGGGGTGGGAGTCGGGGGCGACGACACCCGACCAGGAGAAGTTGCCTGCTCTCGCCAGGGCGCTGAACCGGGGCCTGGACGATCTGTTCCCGCGCGACGGTTTGCCCGATCTGATGGACCTACGATGCGACGCCGGCCTCTATCGGTACGAGACCAGGGCGATCATCGGGACGAAGAGCGACGGCCCCTTGGCGGGTGCTGAACAGGGCGTCCGCCCTCTGAAGGACAAGTACACCCCTGCCCTGGCGGCGGCGTACGGCGTGACGGAGGACGAGCTGAAACGCGCTCAGGCGCGATCCTTCGGCGAGGTCCATCCAGAGAAGGCCCCCGAGACGCTGGCCGAGAAGATCACCCTCCTCCTGGAGCGCTCCTACCCAGGCCGCCCGTCACCGGAGGATCCGGAGATCGCGGACGCGGTCAATGCGTACGCGGGCTCCGTGGTCGTCTCGGCGGCGGACATCGAGGATCTGCGGTCGGGGGCGAAGGACGACCCGTTGCCCGTGGTCCTCGAAGGTCTGGCCAAGTTCTTCGACGTTTCAAAGCTGTACTTCGAGCAGAACGACGCCGTTGCAGCACAGGTCTATGAAGGCCTTCGCTTCATGTACGCGGCCAAGCATGGGCAGGTGGGCCGGATCCGGGCCCGCGGGATGGGCAGCGAGGGGTTGCCGGCCGATGTTCTATCGATCCTGAACGACATCGCCGGCGAAGTCGTTGAACGGACCGATCCAGGTGGCAACGGTTAGTACTGCAAAGGTGTTTGCCGTGACCACCCGTCACGACAAACACCACCGTTGCAGTACTAGGTGTATTGACCCGCAGGGTTGTTGACGCGACTGATGGGCGGTTGACCATCGAGTGCGGTGTGGCACCGGTGGTAGTTGTAGGTGTGGAGGAAGTCCGCCAGGGCCTCGGTACGCTCGGTGTTGCTGGAGTACGGGCGCACGTACGCCCACTCGTCAAGCAGGGTGCGATTCAGACGCTCGACCTTGCCGTTCGTCTGCGGGCGATAGGGGCGCGTGCGTTTATGGGTGATGCCAGCGGCGCCGGCGAACAGACGGGATCTGTAGCAGGAGCCGTTGTCCGTGAGGACGCGCTCGACGGTGATGCCGTGCGCGGCGAAGAAGGTGTTGGCGCGCTCCCAGAAGGCAGCGGCGGTCTCCTTGCGTTCGTTGGCCAGAACCTCGCTGTACGCGAGTCGGGAGTGATCGTCGATTGCTGTGTGGAGGTAGCTGTAGCCGATCACAGGGCTGTCGCCCCTGCGCGTGTCGGTCGTGGCCTGCCGGTTGCCGTTTGCCTGCTGCCGGGGCACGATCCGATGCCCGCCGCCGTCGGGTATGTTGCCGAGTTTCTTGATGTCGACGTGGACCAACTCGCCGGGGCGGTCGCGTTCGTACCGGCGGATGATTTGCCCGGTGGGCCGGTCCATCCAGCGCAGGCGGTTCATTTGGTGCCGGGTCAGGACGCGGTGGACGGTGGAGGCAGGCATGCCCAGGATGGGACCGATCCTGGCGGGGCCGAGTTTCCGTTCGCGCCGTAGCTGGCAGATTTGGGCTTCGACGTCGGCGGGGGTTCGGTGCGGTGTCGTCCCGGGCCGGCTGGAGCGATCGTAGAGACCGGCGTCGCCCTCGTCGCGCCAGCGGCGTACCCACTTGTGAGCGGTGGTGCGGGAGATGCCCATCTCTTCGGCGACATGGGCTACAGGTCGGCCGGCCCGGACCCGGTCGACCAGGAGCCGTCTGCCGTGGATGGTCAGCCGGGCATGGGGATGAGACATGAGGACCTTTGCGGTGGTGTGGGGCAGGTGCGGACACCAACGGCCGCCACCTGAATCCAGGGGCGGCCGCCGCGCGTGGGTCAACGCACTGTCGGGAAGAAGGCGTGCACGTTGGTGACGAGTTCGGCGGGTGCCTGGAGGGGACACCGAACGTTGAACGTGTGCGAAGAGCTGGTCGTGTCGGCGTGAACGGGAGTCGTTTGTCGACACGGATCCGCCGCTTTGGTGAGTTCCCACCCATGAACTCGGCCTTGAGCACGAGGAGTAGGACCCGCATCCAAGTGGGCAGCCTGACCGGCGGCCCGGCTGGATGCGTTCAGGCGTTCCAGATGCCGGTTGCCGCGGTCTGCTTCGCGTACTGGGAGAAGTCCTTGGGGT
>NZ_JBHZDA010000044.1:36795-54726 GCF_042755665.1 Streptomyces sp. NPDC059142 | reverse complement strand
TCTTGTCTAGATATCTCTTACACATTATATGTGCTAGTTACATGTGCTCGTCTCGAGCGCCCGCGCGCCGCCCCCCGCCCGACCCCCCCCCGGCTTCTTCGTGTGTCCGCTTTTCTGTGTACGTCCGCTTTTCCCGTGGTGCCTCTGATGCGTCTGGTGCCCTTGGTGCCCCAGGAGCCGGTGGACCGGCGGGCCCGGAGCGGGGCCCGCCGGCACGCACGCGCGTGCGCTCGTTCAGCCGCGGCCCCGGCCGAGGGCCTTGCGCCCGCCGCCCGGCGGCAGCGCCGCGCGCGAGGACTCCTGGCGCGGCGCCGGCGTGGGAGCCGTCTGCTCCAGCCGGAGCGCCAGAGCGGGGCACCGCCGTACGGCGCGCTGCGCGGCCCCCTGGAGGTGCATCGGGACATCCGCCTTGGCGGGCGTGGGGAAGCCGTCCGGGCTCATCCGGAACAGCTCCGGGAGGATGTCCGCGCACAGGCCGTGGCCCTGGCAGAGCGTCCAGTCGATGGCGAGCCTGCCGCCGCTCGGGATGGACTCGACCTCGTCCTGGTAGCCGGGGTTGGGCAGCGGCAGCACCCCGGTCGTCTCGCGTCCGCAGCCGCCGTTGAGCACATGCGCCGCGAGGTCGTCCGTGAACGCCGACAGGGTGGAGGAGAAGAAGCGCGCGGAGCCGTCGGGGTGCTGGCACGCGCCGCGCTTCTTGACCGACTGGGTGACCGCGCGCAGCGCCTCCAGGGCCGCCTGGCCGCCGCCGTTGATCACATCGGCGAGACCGCCGGCCGCCGCGGGCAGACCGAGCTTGCAGGGCCCGCACTGCCCCGCCGTCTCGGCGGCGAGCCAGTTGGCGACCCGGAGCGCCTCGCCCAGCGGGCAGGTCTCGGGGCCGATCGGCAGGATCGCGCCCGCGCCCAGCGCGCCGCCGAACGACTTGAAGGACTCCTTCGAGATCACGGCCTCGTGGGCGGCGATCGCGTCCATCCAGTTGCCGTGGTAGCCACCGGTCAGGACGCCCTGGGGCATCGGCGGGGCCCCGGCCATCTGGAGGATGTAGCGCAGCGGCACGCCCGAGGGCGCCTCGATGACCATGGGCCTGGCGACCGCGCCGGAGATGGTGAGCATGACCGTGCCGGGCTCGGTCTCCAGCCCGGTGTGGGCGTAGCGGCGGGCGCCGATCCGCGCGCCGACGGCGAGTTGGGCGAAGGTCTCCGCGTTCGAGAGCAGCGTTGGCAGGCCGCCGACGCCGGACTCCGCCGCGCGCTCACGACGGCCCGGCGGCTTGGCGGGCCCGCCGTTGATGGCCCGGATCACCGAGGACGCCTCGCCCGAGACCATGCGCTCGGGGGTACGGACGACCTTGGCGCGCAGTTGCTGGCCGCGCCGGTCGGAGAGGCCGCGCTCGGCGAGGGCCGCACGGATCGAGACCTCGGTGGAGTTCCTGGTCACGGCGATGACCAGGGTGCGCGCGCCCAGGGCCTCGGCGGCCAGCAGAGCGCCGTCGAGGATCAGGTGCGGCGCCCGGTTGAGCATCACCGTGTCCTTGCGGCAGGGCGGTTCGCCCTCGCTGCCGTTGACGACGACGACCGGCCGGACGCCGCGGCTGATCGCCGACTTGGCGACGGCCCGGAGCTTTCTGTGGAAGGGGAAGCCCGCGCCGCCGCGGCCGGTCAGGGATATGTTCTCGGCGAGCTGGGCCAGCCGCTCGCCGGTCATCGCCTCCAGCGGACCGTGCACCTTGAGGTGCATGGGCAGGTCGAGGCGTTCGACGAGGTCGAATCCCTGAGTGAGCTGGGGGAGGCCGACGACACGGACTTCGGGGACATCGGGGAGAGGGGCGTTCACGGTCGGTCTCCTGCGGGTGCCTGCCAGGGTTCCCCGGCCGGGGGCGGATAGAGGGGGCCCGGGGTGGCCGCCTCGTCGTACGGGAAGGGTCCCGGTCCGGGCTGAGCGGGTCCTGCCTGCGGCCGGCCGTCGTAGGGCTGACCGTCGTAGGCGGGTACGGAGCCGGTGTCGTACGGAGGGACGGCGCCCGTGCCGTACGCAGGGACCGAGCCCGTGTCGTACGTCGGGGCGGGGCCGTTGCCGTAGGGGGACGCGCCGTCGGGCCCGTAGGGGGAACCGGTGCCGTACGCGGTGGCGCCGCCCGGGTCGAAGGCGGGGGTGGCCCCGGTGTCGTACTGCGGGTTCTGCTGGCCCGGAGGGGTCGCCCCCGGGTTGTACTGCGGGACCGCCCCGGTGTCGTACGGCTGGTTCTGGCCGCCGGTGCGGCCTCCGTCGTAGAGGGGCGTGGCCCCGGTGTCGTACGGGGTGGCCTGGCCCGTGCCGTACCCGGGGTACTGGGGGGTCGCGCCGGTGTCGTACGGCTGGTTCCGGCCGCCGTTCTGGCCGCCGTCGTACGTGGGGAGCGCCCCCGTGTCGTACGGGGCCGCCGGGGGCTGGGTGAACGCCTGCGCGGGCCGGGGCGGCGAGGGGGCGGGCCAGGAGCCGGGCGCTCCCGCGGGCTCGTCCTGGATGACCGGCAGCTCCTCGGTCATGGGGATGCGCTCGGCGAAGGGGATGTCACCGCCCTGCTGACCTCCGGCCTGGGGGGAACCGGGGGGCTGCGCGGGCATCCGGGTGGTCGCGTCCATGGACATGGCGCGGTAGCCGGCGGAGATCCCCGTACCGCTCTCCTGGCCGCGGTCGGAGCCGGGCCCTGGGAAGCCGTCGCCGCCCCGTGGAGCGACGAACGTGTCGGCGAGGGGGTCCGCGGCCCCGCGCGGGTCCGCGGCCGGTGTGGCCTCGTACAGCGGCGGCGACGGGGCCGCGAGCCGCGGGGGTGTGCGTCCCCCGCCCAGCGGGGCGGAGAGCGAGGCGGAGGCGATCGGGTCCTGCTGCGGCCTGGCCTGGTACTCGCGCTGCGGCGGGATGCCGCTGGCACCGGGCAGGGGAGAGGCCGAGAGGTCGCGGAGCCCGGAGCCGGACTCCTTCGTCTCGACGGTGGCGCCGGTCATCGAGACGATCCGTTCGGCGACGCGCCGCTGGACATGGCGGGGGAGCAGCCGCAGGGAGACGACCCCGGCGACCCCGAGGACGGTCATGGAATACATCACAGTGACGTAGGTAGCCGCGGGACGTCCTGTGAAGAGTCCGTGAATCAGGGCGAAACACCACGCCGGATAGGCCACCATGTGGATCGCCCGCCAGCGGGCGGCGTACTTGCCGGGAAGGGCGAAGACGCTGCGCATGGCGCCGGTCGTGCCGGCCACGATCATCAGCAGTCCGGCGAGGGAGCCGAAGCCGATGAGGCCGTTCGTACCGGAGACACCCAGGCCGAAGGGGAGCAGGGCGCCGATGAGGGCGACCTTGCCAAGAGTGATCTTGATGGTGACATGAAGCAGCAGGAAGCCGATCGAGGCGACGGCCGTCGCCCGGTGGATGCCCTGGGCCAGCAGCCGCTGCCGTGGCGCGAGGAGCAGCCGGTCGGTGGCTATCAGACCCCAAACGACCGCCCCGGACAGCGACAGCAGTGACAGCACGCCCGCGCCGAAGTCGATGAAGGCCTGGAAAGCGTCGCCTCCTACGACGGCGAGTAGTGGGACGAGTACCAGTGCTACGGCGGTCGCGATCCCCTGGATCGCCCGGCTGTTGCCGGACTCGGGATTGGGCGACGCGCCGGACTTGCGTGGAAGGTTCATAGGGGGCAACTCCGAAGGGCTCGGGAAAGCGGTCCCGCTGCCGCATGCTAAGTGGAGCCATACCGGTCAGTACCCGGTTTGCAGGTTTAGCCAGGTGAAGGTGAGTTATCCGACTCCGCCGTTGCCCTGATAGGTCCGATACGCGGAGTAAGGCGGTCAGTTGGGCCTCACCACGTGATCGCCCGCCGGTCCTCCCGGGGGTCCGCGAGGGCGGATCGTGCGCGTGGATCGGGCACTGCGGTACCCTGACGCCATGCGTGCCGTACGCCTTCTGCTTAGCGGGCCGCGCTGACCAGTCCCGACCGATGACCGATCCGGTCGGAGTCGGCGCGGCGTCCCCTCCTGTGTGAGGGGCATTTTTCTTTCGCTGACCGGTTGGACCGGTGTGGCCCTGTGCCGCCCGGTGGGCCGGCCCCGCTGGCAGAGACGATCGATGGAGCTTCAGGACACCATGAGCGAGACGAATCCGGCCGCCGCTTCCGGCGCCGCTGCTTCCGCCGCTGCCGAGACGGCAGCTCCGCACCGCTACACCGCCGCCATGGCCGCGGACATCGAAGCGCGCTGGCAGGACTTCTGGGATGCCCGGGGCACGTACGAGGCACCGAACCCGACGGGCGAGCTGGCCGGCGACCCCGAGCTGGCGGCCAGGCCCAAGAAGTTCATCATGGACATGTTCCCCTACCCCTCGGGCAGCGGACTGCACGTCGGGCACCCGCTGGGCTACATCGCCACCGACGTGTTCGCCCGTCATCAGCGCATGACCGGCCACAACGTCCTGCACACCCTGGGCTTCGACGCGTTCGGCCTGCCCGCCGAGCAGTACGCGGTCCAGACCGGCACGCACCCCCGGGCCTCCACCGAGGCCAACATGGAGAACATGAAGGTCCAGCTCCGCAGGCTGGGCCTGGGCCACGACCGGCGCCGCTCCTTCGCCACGATCGACCCGGACTACTACAAGTGGACCCAGTGGATCTTCGTACAGATCTTCAACTCCTGGTACGACCCGGAGGCGGACCGCGCGCGCCCCGTCGAGACGCTGGTCGCGCAGTTCGAGAGCGGGGAGCGCGCGACGCCCGACGGGCGCCCCTGGAGTGAGCTGAGCGCCCCCGAGCGCGCCGATGTGCTGGGCGGCTACCGGCTGGCGTACGCCTCCGACGCCCCCGTCAACTGGTGCCCCGGCCTGGGCACGGTGCTGGCCAACGAGGAGGTCACCGCCGACGGCCGCTCCGAGCGCGGCAACTACCCGGTCTTCAAGGCGAAGCTGCGCCAGTGGAACATGCGCATCACCGCCTACGCCGACCGGCTGCTGAACGATCTGGACGCCCTGGACTGGCCCGAGGCCATCAAGCTCCAGCAGCGCAACTGGATCGGCCGCAGCGAGGGCGCCCGGGTCGACTTCCCGGTGACGGACGCGGCCGGCGAGACCGCCGCGATCACGGTCTTCACGACCCGTCAGGACACCCTGTTCGGCGCCACGTACATGGTGCTGGCGCCCGAGCACGACCTCGTCGAGAAGATCATTCCGGCGGCCTGGCCCGAGGACACGCACGAGGTGTGGACGGGCGGTCACGCGACCCCCGCCGAGGCCGTCGGCGCGTACCGCAAGCAGGCCGCGGCCAAGTCCGACGTGGAGCGGCAGGCCGAGGCGAAGGACAAGACCGGCGTCTTCACCGGCGCGTACGCCACCAACCCGGTCAGCGGCGAGCGGCTGCCCGTCTTCATCGCCGACTACGTGCTGATGGGGTACGGCACCGGCGCGATCATGGCCGTACCGGCGCACGACAGCCGCGACTTCGCGTTCGCGCGCGCCTTCGAACTGCCGATGCGCTGCGTCGTCGCCCCCACGGACGACCGGTCGCTGGACCCCTCGGAGTGGGACGACGCGTTCTCCTCGTACGACGCTCCCCTCGTCAACTCGACGCGTACGGACCTCACCCTGGACGGCCTGGGCGTGGCCGAGGCCAAGGCGCGCGTCACCGACTGGCTGGCCGAGCGCGGCATCGGCGAGGGAACCGTCAACTTCCGGCTGCGCGACTGGCTCTTCAGCCGTCAGCGCTACTGGGGCGAGCCCTTCCCGATCGTCTACGACGAGGACGGCACGGCGCACGCGCTGCCCGAGTCGATGCTGCCGCTGGAACTGCCGGAGGTCGACGACTACTCGCCCCGTACGTTCGACCCGGACGACGCGGACACCCAGCCGGAGACGCCGCTCTCGCGGAACGCGGAGTGGGTCCACGTCGAACTGGACCTGGGGCAGGGCGAGGGCGTCAAGCGCTACCGCCGCGAGACCAACACCATGCCGAACTGGGCCGGTTCGTGCTGGTACGAGCTGCGCTACCTGGACCCGCACAACGACGAGAAGCTGGTCGACCCGGCCGTCGAGCAGTACTGGATGGGCCCGCGCGAGGGTCAGCCGCACGGCGGGGTGGACCTGTACGTGGGCGGCGCCGAGCACGCCGTACTGCACCTGCTGTACGCGCGGTTCTGGTCCAAGGTGCTCTTCGACCTGGGGCACATCTCCTCGGCCGAGCCGTTCCACAAGCTCTACAACCAGGGCATGATCCAGGCGTACGTCTACCGGGACAGCCGCGGTATCGCGGTGCCGGCGGCGGAGGTCGAGGAGCGCGACGGCGGCTACTGGTACCAGGGCGAGAAGGTCGGCCGGGTCCTGGGCAAGATGGGCAAGTCCCTGAAGAACGCCGTCACCCCCGACGAGATCTTCGCCGAGTACGGCGCCGACACGCTGCGGCTGTACGAGATGGCGATGGGCCCACTGGACGTCTCGCGTCCGTGGGACACGCGCGCGGTGGTCGGCCAGTTCCGGCTGCTCCAGCGGGTGTGGCGCAATGTGGTGGACGAGACGACCGGCGAGGTCACCGTCGTCGACACCGACCCCGCCGACATCGACACGGACACGCTGCGGGCGCTGCACAAGGCGATCGACGGGATCGTCCAGGACATGGCGGGGCTGCGCTTCAACACGGCCATCGCCAAGGTCACCGAGCTGAACAACCACCTGACCAAGACGGGCGCCCCGATCCCGCGCGCGGTCGCCGAGCCGCTGGTGCTGCTGCTCGCGCCGCTGGCCCCGCATGTCGCCGAGGAGCTGTGGCACAAGCTGGGACACACCGACTCGGTCGTCCACCGGGACTTCCCGGTCGCCGACCCGGCCTACGTCGTGGACGAGTCCGTGACCTGCGTCGTCCAGGTCAAGGGCAAGGTCAAGGCGCGGCTGGAGGTCTCCCCGTCGATCACCGACGAGGAGCTGGAGAAGCTGGCACTGGGTGACGCGGGCGTGGTCGCGGCGCTGGGCGGGGCGGGCATCCGGAAGGTGATCGTGCGGGCGCCGAAGCTGGTGAACATCGTGCCCGCCTGACCGGGCACATCGCGCGTCGGCCGGGCCGGGCATATCGCACCGGCTGGGCCGGGCAGGTCGCGTCGGCCGGGCCGGGCGTACCAGGTGCGGTCCGACGAGGTGCGGCGCGTCCGTCCGACCGGGCGCCGACGCGCTCGCGCACGGCGTACCCAGGGCTTTCCCCTACGGGCAGGTTGGGGGTTCCGATGGAACCCACAGCCTGCCCGTTCCGTTTACGGTGGAAGGGACACGACCTACAGCGAAGGGGCGCTCCATGGACGTCGCGATCACGATCATGGCGTTGCTCTTCGTCGCCTTCATGGCGCTGGGGGTGTACGCGGGCGTCAAGGCGGTCGGCGCCGCCAAGCGGGGCGTGGACCGTACGATCTCGCAGGCCCGCCGCACGGTGGAGGACACGGCCCTGCGGGCGAAGAGCCTGGGCCAGCCCGGTACGGCCGGGGAGCTGGCCCAGCTACGGCTGAGGCTGCGCACCTCGATGCGCGCCACCCAGGACGCGCTCCAGGCGGGCGTGGCGGAGGACGCCTCCCTCGCCGAGTCGATCCAGCTGTTCGAGCGGCTGAGTGTGCACGGCCGGGAGCTCGACGACGAACTGCGCCAACTGGAGCGGGACCCCGACCGGAGCAGGGTCGGACAGCGGCTCACGGAGCTGCGGGAGCGTACCGACCGGATCACCCACTCCGCGGACTCGCTGCGCTGGGCCGCGCGGGACCGCGCGCGGCAGTTCTCCGAGGACGACCTGTCGGCGCTGAGCGCGCAGATCGACGTGGAGTCCGGGGCGCTGCGGCACTGGTCGACGGAGCCCGCGGAGCCCGCCGCGTGGTCGGGGCCGACGGACCGGGCGGCCCGGCCGACGGCTCCGGGGGAGCGGGCGACCGAGGGCGACCGGGACCAGCCGGTGCCGCCGTCCGCCGTGGGGGAGCGGCCGGAGGCCATCGAGCCGCCCGATCCGCGGCGCGCGACCACCTACCCCTGGCAGAAGCAGGCCAGGCCCGAGACGACGAACTGACCGTGTACCAGGGCCGGAACCGAACAGTGGGGCGGGGCCGGGCTGCCGCCCCATGAGGACGACGGGTAACCTCCGGCTCATGTCCCGCCATGTCGCGATCGTCACCGATTCCACGGCCTACCTGCCGCCGCAGACGATGGAACGGCACGGCATCACCGCGGTGCCGCTGACCGTCGTGCTCGGGGACCGCGCGCTGGAAGAGGGCACGGAGATCTCGGCCCGTTCACTGGCTCTGGCGCTCCAGAAGCGGACGTCCGTGACCACGTCCCGGCCGAGCCCCGAGGTCTTCGCCGCCGCCTACCGGGCCGCGGCGGAAGCCGGGGCCACGGAGATCGTCTCGCTCCATCTGTCGGCCGAGTTCTCCGGCACGTACGACGCCGCCGTGCTCGCCGCCAGGGAGGCGCCCGTACCGGTACGGGTGGTGGACACCGGCATGGTGGCGATGGCGCTCGGATTCTGCGCGCTGGCGGCGGCCGAGGCCGCGGAGGACGACGGCACACTCGACGAGGCGGTGGCCGCCGCCGAGAAGCGGGCCGCGGGCACCACCGCCTATTTCTATGTCGACACCCTGGACTATCTGCGCCGGGGCGGCCGGATCGGCGCCGCGCAGGCGCTGTTCGGCTCGGCGCTCGCGGTGAAGCCGCTGCTCCAGCTCGACGGCGGGCGCATCGAGATGCTGGAGAAGGTACGGACGGCGTCGAAGGCGATCGCCCGGCTGGAGGAGATCGTCGCCGAGCGGGCCGGCACCGGCCGGGTGGACATCGCGGTGCACCATCTCGCCGCGCCGGAACGGGCCGCGACGCTCGCCGAGCGGCTGCGCGAGCGGCTGCCGGGGCTGGTGGACCTGCATGTCAGCGAGGTCGGCGCGGTGATCGGGGCGCACACGGGACCGGGGCTGCTGGGGGCTGTGATCTCCCCGCGCTGACGGGGCACGGGTGTTCTCGGGCCCGATCCGTCTCCTCGTCTCCTCGTCTCCTCGTCTCCTCGTCTCTTCATCCGGATCCGGGGCTGTCCGGGGGCTGTTCCCTGCTCCATGCATTACTCCCTCGTTCGGGTGGCCGAGTTATCCACAACTGGTGGGTTATCCACTGGAATTCGGGGCGCTCAGCGCGATCGGGCCGGGGTGCCTACCGTTCTGAGGCATGACGCTCCGAACACGCTCCGTGACCAGCGGCCCGGGTCGCTCTCCCGGCTCCGACGGCCGTGCCCGCCACGGCCGCCACCGCACCCGCCCCCGCTCCCCCTCCCGGCTCCGTGCCCGCGCGGTGGTCGGTACCGGAGTGCCGGTCCGCGGGGGCACACGTGCGGCGCCCGGCCCCGGGCTTGCGTCCGCGCCCCCGGCGCCGGTCGCTCCCGCGAAGGAGCCGCGCCGCCGGGCGGCCGCGCTCTTCCCGGCGGCCCCGGTGGACGCTCCGGAGCCCTCCGATCCGCACAAGGGTGAGCGGAGGCGGGCGTGGGCCGGGGCGCTGGTGGCGGTGCGTGAGCGGCTGCCGCTGTGGGTCCAGCTCCGGTGCGGTCTGGAGCTGCGGACACTGGGCGCGCTGGCGGTGGTGCTGGTGGTGGCGGCCGGGCTCGCGCTCCAGCACTTCTGGACCGGGCGCCCGCAGCCCGTCCGGGCCCCCGGGACGGTCCACGCGGACGCCGCCGCCGGCGAGATGCCCACGGGGCTGCCCGGACCGCTGCCGAGCGCCGTCGTGCCCGAGCCGCCGCCCCCGCCCGGGACGGCCCGGATCGTGGTGGACATCGGGGGCAAGGTGCGGGAGCCGGGTGTTCTGCGGCTGCCCGCGGGATCGCGGGTCGCCGACGCGCTGCGGGCCGCCGGGGGCGTCGAACCGGGCGCCGATCTCACCGGGCTCAACCGGGCCCGGCTGCTCCTGGACGGTGAGCAGGTGGTGGTCGACGGGCCCGCACCGCCGGGCGCGGCCCTTGGCGGCGTGCCGGGCGTCCCCGGCGGAGGCGGGGCGGGCGCTGCGGTGGGATTCGCTCCCGGCGCGGTGCCGGGTGGGCCGCAGGCCGGGCCTGTCAGCCTCAACACCGCCACACCGGAGCAGCTCGACACGCTCCCCGGCGTCGGGCCCGTGCTCGCGCGGCACATCATCGACTACCGCACCCAGCACGGCGGTTTCCGCTCCGTCGACGAGCTGCGCGAGGTCAACGGCATCGGTGACCGCAAGTTCGCCGACCTCCAGCCGCTCGTACGGCCATGACGCGCACCGAGACCCGGCGGGGCCCCGAGACCCGGCGGCGCCCCGAGGTCCGGCGGAAGGCCGAGTCCCGCTCGCCGGAGGCCGATCAGGACCAGGAGGGCCCCGCCGATCTCCGGCTCCTGCCGCCCGCGCTGGCGGCCTGGGGCGCGGCCGCCCTGGCCCTGGGCGTCCCGGGCCGCTGGACCGTGCTCGGGGTGCTGGGCGCGCTGCTCGCCTGTGCGCTGCTCCTGGTGCGGCGGGGCGCCGCGCGCGGGCCCCGGCTCACCGGGGTGGCCGCAGCGGGCGTGCTGCTCTGCGCCGCCGCCGGGGCCGCCTCCGCCGGGCTGCACGGCGCGGACACCCGGCGCGGGCCCGTGCCCGGTCTCGCCGAGCGATACGCGTCGGTCACCGCGGAGCTGACGGTCACCTCCGACCCACGGCGCACCCGGCCCAGGCCCGGGGGCGACCGGACGGCCGGGGGCGGGTTCGTCCTCGACGGGGAGATCACCCGGGTCACGCCGGTACGGGGCGGGGCCAGCGAGGTCCGTACGCCCGTCCTGGTGATCGTCCCGCCCGGCGAGCACCCCGACAGGTGGCAGCGGCTGCTGCCGTCCACCCGGCTGCGGCTGACCGGCCGGCTGGCGCCCCCGTCGCACAGCGACGACCGCTACGCGGCGGCCCTGCGGGTCACGGGAAAAGGCGTCCCGACGGTGACAGGGCCGCCCACCCGCGTCCAGCGCACGGCCGGGGCGCTCCGCGCGGGGCTGCGCGCGGCGACCGAGGGGCTGCCGCCCGACGCCCGCGCCCTGCTGCCTGGGTTGGTCGTCGGGGACACCGAGCGGATCACACCCGAACTGCACGACGCCTTCGCCGCCACCGATCTGCTCCACCTCATGGCGGTCTCCGGGTCGAACCTGACGATCGTGCTCGTCCTGCTGATCGGCCCGCCGGGGCTGGCGCTGCGGGCCGAACGGCGCGGCCTCGCCCCGCGCCTGGGGATCTCGCTGCGGACCACCGCGCTGCTCGGTGGCGCGCTCACCCTGGCGTTCGTGGTCGTCTGCCGACCCGAGCCCAGCGTGCTGCGGGCCGCCGCCTGCGGGCTGATCACCCTCCTCGCCATCGGCACCGGCCGCCGCAGAACGCTGCTCCCCGCGCTGGCCGCCGCCGTTCTGCTGCTCGTCCTCCTCGACCCCTGGCTGGCCCGCAGCTACGGTTTCCTCCTCTCCGTGCTGGCCACCGGCGCCCTGCTCACCATCGGTCCGCGCTGGAGCGCGGCGCTGATCCGGCGCGGTGTGCCGCCCAGGCTCGCGGAGGCGCTGGCCGCCGCCGGGGCCGCGCAGGCGGTCTGCGCGCCCGTGGTGGCCGTGTTCGCGGCGCGGGTCAGTCTCGTTGCCATCCCCTGCAACCTCTTCGCGGAGCTGGCGGTCGCCCCGGCCACGGTTCTCGGCTTCGCCGCGCTCGCCCTGGCGCCGGTGGCGCTGCCCGCCGCCGAACTGCTGGCCCGGTGCGCGGGCTGGCCGGCCGGATGGATCGCGTCCGTCGCCCGGGGCGGCGCCGCGCTGCCCGGCGCCCAGACGGAGTGGCCCGGCGGCTGGCGGGGCGGGGCGCTGCTCGCCGCCCTCACCGTCCTTGTCGTTCTCGCCGCCCGGCGGATCCCGCGCCACCCCTGGGCCGCCGCGCTCTGCGCCGTGCTCCTGCTGCTCGCGATCGTGCGGCCGCCGCCGTTCACCCGGATCGTCACCGGCTGGCCGCCGCCGGGCTGGACGTTCGCGATGTGCGACGTCGGCCAGGGCGACGCGACCGTGATCGCCGCCGGGGACGCCACCGCCGTGGTGGTGGACACCGGTCCCGACCCCGGGCCCGTCGACCGGTGCCTGCGGGAACTCGGCGTCACCCGGATCCCGTTGCTGCTGCTCACCCACTTCCACGCCGACCATGTCGCCGGGCTGCCCGGGGTGCTGCGCGGGCGGGCGGTCGGCGCGATCCAGACCACGACCTTGCCCGAACCCCCGGAACAGGCCGCGTTCGTACGGCGCGTGGCCGGGGCGGCGCGGGTGCCCCTGGTCGGGGTGGTCCCGGGGGAGCGGCGGTCCGTCGGGGCGCTCGACTGGCGTGTGCTCTGGCCTCGGGCCGGGGTGCCACCGGCCGCCGCAGAGCCCAACGACTCCAGCGTCGCCCTGTTCGTACGGGTCGCCCGGGGCCCCACGCTGCTGCTCCTGGGCGATCTCGAACCACCCGCCCAGCGCGGACTGGCGCGGGACCATCCGACGCTGCCCCCGGTGGACGTCCTCAAGGTGGCCCACCACGGCTCGCCCCATCAGCACCCGGGGCTGCTCAGGGACGTACGCCCGCGGCTCGCGCTGATCTCCGCGGGCCGGGACAACCCGTACGGGCATCCCGCGCCCCGTACCGTCGAGGCGCTGCGCGCCGGGGGAGCGACGGTGCTGAGCACTGACCGGGACGGGGCGATCGCGGTGGTGGGCGCCGGGGCGGGGCTGCGGGCCGTTCCCAGGGGAGCGGAGACGGGACCGGGGGCGGGGCGGTGAGCTGTGACACCTGCGATCCCCAACCTGTCGGTACGTTTGCCTCGAACGGGGCAAGAGTGATCGAATGGTCGTTCGTCATGGGTCGCCGTTCCGACGACGTTCCGCGGTGCGGCCCCGTAGAGCCCGACCGCACAGGGGTACGCACGCCATGATCAGCCGCCTGCTCGGCCGACGGCCGGCCGCTCAGAAGCCCGGTCCGTTCGCCGGACTCTCCGTACCGCCCGGCGCCGGACTGCTCACCTGCCGCGTCATCGACCCGGTCGACGAGCCGGTCGGACAGGCCGAGTTCACGGTGAGCGACAGCAACGGCCGCAAGGTCGTGAGCGGGGAGACCGACCCGTTCGGGACGATGGTGGCGATGGTCCCCTTCGGGGAGTACCGGCTGGCGATATCCGCCGACAGCTTCACCCCGTTCCGCGGCAATGTGACCATCGGCGAAGGCCCCGACTCCGGCGGTCCGGGCGACATCACCCTCCAGGTGGCCCCGTCGCTGCCGCTGCCCGCGCCCGGTGACTGGGAGATCGAACCGGCCCACTCCCGGATCGGTTTCATCGCCCGTCACATCGGGCTGGCCCGGGTCCACGGCCGCTTCGACAACTTCGCCGGGGCGATCCGGGTCGGCGAGACGATGGAGCAGTCGGCGATGCATGTGGTCATCGGCGCCGCGTCGATCGACACCAGTGTGCAGATGCGCGACGACCACCTGCGCTCCGCCGACTTCCTCGACGTGGACAACTATCCGACGCTGGAGTTCTACAGCGACCGCTTCACCCACCGCGGCGGCAACAACTGGGGGATCACCGGCGCGCTCACCCTCCACGGCGTCACCCGCACCGTCACCCTCGACGCCCACTACCTCGGCATCGGCAACGGCATGGAGGGCGAGACCCGCGCGGCCGTCCGCGCCAGTACGGAGCTGCACCGCGAGGACTACACCGTCAACTGGCAGTCCATGCTGGCCCGGGGCATCGCGGTGGTCGGCTCCAGCATCAGGATCGAGATGGACATCCAGATCGTCCCCAAGACCTGACCTCATCCGACCCGACCTCACCCGACCTGACGGACCACGGACCCTGGCGGCCCACGGGCCCCGGCCGGCCTGGGAGAATACGGCCGTGAGCGATGTGAGACACGTACTGGTGCTGCCCGACCGCGACGCCGCGGAGGAGGTGGCGCAGGCGCTCGGCGAGCGCTTCCCGGTGACCGAGGAGCCCCAGCTCGTACGGGACGCCTTGGCCGGGGAGGACGACGCCGAGGACGCCCAGTGGCTGGTGGTCGTGGAGGACCCCGGGGCGCGGCTGGACTCCGCGGCCCTGGACGCCTTCGTCGCGGACTGGGACGGCTGGCGCGAGGCCCCGTAACTCCGTCACTGTCAGTGGGGCGTGAGATCGTGGACCACGATGGCCACCAGAAAAGCTTCCACCGACGATCCGCTCGCCCCGCTCACGCTCGCCGTGGGCCAGGAGGACCTGCTGCTCGACCGCGCCGTCCAGCAGGTCGTCGCGGCGGCCCGCGCCGCCGACGCCGACACGGACGTCCGCGATCTCACCTCCGACCAGCTCCAGCCCGGCACCCTCGCCGAGCTGACCAGCCCGTCGCTCTTCGCCGAGCGCAAGGTCGTCGTCGTACGGAACGCGCACGACCTCTCCGCCGACACGATCAAGGACGTCAAGGCGTATCTGGACGCGCCCGCCGAGGAGATCACCCTCGTCCTGCTGCACGCCGGGGGAGCCAAGGGCAAGGGGCTGCTGGACGCCGCCCGGAAGGCGGGGGCCCGTGAGGTCGCCTGCCCCAAGACGACCAAGCCCGCCGAGCGGCTGGGCTTCGTACGGTCGGAGTTCCGCGCGCTGGGCCGTTCGGCCACGCCCGAGGCGTGTCAGGCCCTGGTCGACTCGATCGGCAGTGATCTGCGCGAGCTGGCCAGCGCCGTCGGCCAGCTCGTGGCGGACATCGAGGGCACGATCGATGAGGCGGTCGTCGGGCGGTACTACACGGGCCGCGCCGAGGCGTCCAGCTTCAATGTCGCCGACCGCGCCGTGGAGGGCCGGGCGGCCGAGGCGCTGGAGGCGCTGCGCTGGTCGCTGTCGACCGGTGTCGCCCCCGTACTGATCACCAGCGCCCTCGCCCAGGGGGTGCGGGCCATCGGCAAGCTCTCCTCGGCCCGCGGCGGCCGGCCCGCCGATCTGGCGCGGGAGCTGGGGATGCCGCCGTGGAAGATCGACCGGGTGCGCCAGCAGATGCGCGGCTGGACACCGGACGGTGTGGCGACCGCGCTGCGGGCCGTCGCCGAGGCCGACGCGGGCGTCAAGGGCGGCGGGGACGATCCGGAGTTCGCGCTGGAGAGGGCGGTCGTCGCGATCGCCCGCGCGGCCCGCTCCGGCCGCCAGGGACCGGGCTGACACGCCCCCCGGAACCGGGCTGACACGCCCCCCGGGCCGCCCTCGGACACGCCCCCCAGGAACCGGGCTGACCCGCCCCCGGACCCACCGCAGCCCGCACACGCCGAAGGCCCTGGTGTCCGTTCCGGAAGAACGGGCCAGGGCCTTCGACTCAAGCTGTTCAGCTCATGAAGCTGATGAACTCGCACCCGCGTGGCGAACGCAGTCGCGTGCGAGTTCGGGGGTCGCCGGTCAGGAGCGGTAGAGAGGGCCCGCTGAGTCCCTTCCGGCGGTACATCGAGGAGACCGGGGCTCAGCTCTGGAGGGTGGCGACCTTGGAGGCCAGCGCCGACTTCTTGTTGGCGGCGGCGTTCTTGTGGATGACACCCTTCGAGACGGCCTTGTCGAGCTGACGGGACGCCTCGCGAGAAGCCGCGGTGGCCTTCTCGACGTCACCGGCGGCAGCGGCCTCGCGAGCCTTGCGGATCGCGGTCTTGAGCGACGACTTGACAGCCTTGTTGCGCAGGCGTGCCTTCTCGTTGGTCTTGTTCCGCTTGATCTGGGACTTGATGTTCGCCACGTTATGAGCCTTCTCAGCTTTGATGAATTCGTTGACTCGGTACAGCACCGTCCGGGCCGCGCCCCGCCGAGGCGGGACAAGAGAGACCTGGACGTAGCTAGTCAGGCTAGCAGCGACCCCACGACCGGCCCAAACCGGGCGCAGTCCCGCACCCGTGGGACCATGGAGCCTACGTATCGATCCGCGTCCACCCGAGACGAGACGCCGCGCGTCTCAAGAATCAGGACCCTGCGTGCCCGCGACCCCTCTCCACGTGCCCGAGCCGAGCCGTACGGACCCGGCGCTGCTCCGCAACTTCTGCATCATCGCCCACATCGACCACGGCAAGTCGACGCTGGCCGACCGGATGCTCCAGCTCACCGGAGTGGTCGACCAGCGGCAGATGCGCGCCCAGTACCTCGACCGGATGGACATCGAGCGCGAGCGCGGCATCACGATCAAGTCCCAGGCTGTCCGGCTGCCCTGGGCCCCCACGACGGGTGAGGGCCAGGGCACCACCCATGTCCTCAACATGATCGACACGCCGGGACACGTGGACTTCACCTACGAGGTCTCCCGTTCGCTCGCGGCCTGCGAGGGCACCGTCCTGCTGGTGGATGCCGCCCAGGGCATCGAGGCGCAGACGCTCGCCAACCTCTACCTGGCGATGGAGAACGACCTCACCATCGTCCCGGTGCTCAACAAGATCGACCTCCCGGCCGCGCAGCCGGAGAAGTTCTCCGAGGAGCTGGCGAACCTCATCGGCTGCCAGCCCGAGGACGTCCTGCGCGTCTCGGCGAAGACCGGTGTCGGTGTGGACGCCCTGCTCGACAAGGTCGTCAAGGAGGTCCCGCCGCCGGTCGGCGTCAAGGACGCCCCCGCCCGCGCGATGATCTTCGACTCGGTCTACGACTCCTACCGGGGGGTCGTGACGTACGTCCGTGTCATCGACGGCCAGCTCAACAAGCGTGAGCGGATCCGGATGATGTCCACCGGCGCCGCCCACGAGCTGCTGGAGATCGGGGTCTCCTCCCCGGAGATGACCCCGGCCGACGGCATCGGCGTCGGCGAGGTGGGCTACATCATCACCGGCGTGAAGGACGTACGGCAGTCCAAGGTCGGCGACACGATCACCACCCTGAACAAGGGGGCGACCGAGGCGCTCGGCGGCTACAAGGACCCCAAGCCGATGGTCTTCTCCGGCCTCTACCCGCTGGACGGCTCGGACTACCCCGAGCTGCGTGACGCCCTCGACAAGCTCCAGCTCAACGACGCCGCCCTGGTCTACGAGCCGGAGACCTCCGCGGCGCTCGGCTTCGGCTTCCGCGTCGGCTTCCTCGGCCTGCTCCACCTCGACGTGATCCGGGAGCGGCTGGAGCGCGAGTTCGGCCTCGACCTGATCGCCACCGCCCCCAACGTGGTCTACCGCGTGGAGATGGAGGACGGTACCGAGCACACGGTCACCAACCCGAGCGAGTTCCCCGAGGGCAAGATCGACTCGGTGCACGAGCCGGTCGTACGGGCCACGATCCTCGCCCCGAGCGAGTTCATCGGCGCGATCATGGAGCTGTGCCAGAGCCGGCGCGGCACCCTCCTCGGCATGGACTACCTCTCCGAGGACCGCGTCGAGATCCGCTACACCCTGCCGCTCGCCGAGATCGTCTTCGACTTCTTCGACCAGCTCAAGTCGAAGACCCGGGGCTACGCCTCGCTCGACTACGAGCCCACCGGCGAGCAGACCGCCAACCTCGTCAAGGTCGACATCCTCCTCCACGGCGACAAGGTGGACGCCTTCTCGGCGATCACCCACCGGGACCAGGCGTACGCGTACGGGGTGCGGCTCGTCGCCAAGCTCCGGGAGCTGATCCCGCGCCAGGCGTTCGAGGTGCCCATCCAGGCGGCCATCGGCTCCCGGGTGATCGCCCGCGAGACGATCCGCGCCATCCGCAAGGACGTCCTCGCCAAGTGCTACGGCGGTGACATCTCCCGGAAGCGGAAGCTGCTGGAGAAGCAGAAGGAGGGCAAGAAGCGCATGAAGATGGTCGGCAACGTGGAGGTCCCCCAGGAGGCGTTCATCGCGGTGCTCTCCAGCGACGACTCCGGCGGCAAGGCGAAGAAGTAGAGGAAGCAACGGACGCGAGCAACGGACGCGGCCGTTCCGATGCCGATCCGATGGCGCTACGGGCCCCCACACCGCGGTGTGGGGGCC